>CAZJIR010000032.1:0-3228 GCA_964546095.1 uncultured Pirellulales bacterium | reverse complement strand
CACCTCAAAAGCTTAAATTATTATCGTAGAAAACAAAAACAGACCGGATTTTCCACCTCCTTACGCAGAGGCTGGAGAATTCTATCAGAACAGAATTGTACTGTCAACAGATTTGAAATTTTCCCCGCGCAGATTAATATTATGACCGGATTCTGTTTCGAAACTAAGGCAGTAAAGCGGCTTTTTACAACGGTTTAGCTTCGAGCCGACATTAGTTTAAAAGCATTCTCACCGCCGTTTATCAAGTGAATCAACGGCTGCGGCCTATCAACGCCCTCTACGAACTTCGGTCTGGCCGCCCATGGGGTAACACTTAATACACCGGTTAAGGCGCGCGACAGGCAAATCCCATGTCATATGAAAATGATTGGCAGGTGGATATTGTTTATACTCGACCATACTTGCGTATTTCGGCACGACAAAGGTGTGTGGCCAGATAGGTGTAGTCAACTCACACATGGCTTTTGCAAGTTTAGCTGGCACTTCAGTGGTATGTGCTTCATCCCATATCATACTGAACAGTCCGCTTGCACTGCTATATGCAACTCGCCCGGCGATACCTTCGATTCCAGCAGGCGTCATGAAGTTGACGGCATTGCCACCACCGGGGAAGTAGAAATCCTCCGCGAGCGGCAGCGAAACGCCGGCCATAACATTTTTTATTGAAGCCCCGGGTTTTGCTGCCCAATCAAATGAAGCGCTGCCTGAGTTGTCCCCATCCACGAGGCCTTTGTTGTACCAGTCCGCTTTTGTATCAAGTGATTTTTCGCTGATTTTCTTTGCTAAATCTTTTATTTCCCACGCCTCCCAGACCTTTCTAAAGTCCATAAACAATGGTGGATTCCCGCCGCTTAGATAAGTCATAAACAGCATCGTTAAAAGCCCCTGGACATCCGCCTCTGTGGCGTATGGCAGTGGGGCTTTTCGGCCATGGTGGTCGAAGGTCGAATTAAACAAACTCTCCATTACATCTGCTACAGGAAGAGGAATGCCCCGGGGGTCGCTGCCCCATTCCAGTTGGCTCATAAATCCGCCACCGACTGCGTTCAAATCCGCCATCAGGTCACGATTAATTAAATACATCGCCAAAGACTGATTAAACCGTTCGTTGTCTGTTTCATCACGAAGCTCCAGTCTTTTACCGATATATCTATTAATCCAGCCACGTAATGCTTTCAGCTCTTTTTCGCTATATGCCTTTTTGTTGAGCATATCGGCCAGAAGTTTCATATCCAAACGCGTGATTTCAAGGCCAAAGGCATTTCGAGTCGGAATGATATGCGCTAAAGCCGTTTCCATTCCCATTGAGTCATGGCCGAAGACCATAACTCTGCGGCCTCGCAGCGCTACAGCAGTTACGGCTGCATAGCACCAGTCGATGAGACTTTTAGCCGTCTGGTCGGTCATCTTCGGGTTCGAGCCCGTATCGGGCCAGGTCCCTACATTCAAGGTAACCATGCGGCCATACTGGCTGATAGCACCGTTGAGCGCATGGGCATAAACCACGCCGGGCTTGGGGCCGCTGTTACCGCATGTGATATTGATAGGTGTATTCGGTGGAAACTGCTGTAGTAGTGAAATAGTAGTTAGCTGAGGAAACGCCCATGTATCCGGAACGCATACCAAAATATCCACACCTGCCTTGCGAAACTGCTGGGCAACAATGTCTGCCTGTGCTTCACCATCAATCAAAACGGTCGAATAAACAACAGGCACCGGGGTCTTATCAGGCAGGATTACAGAGCCGCTTATCAAATCAGCGGCCATTTTCGTGATGTTCTGACAACGCGTCCGACTGGCCTGGTCGATACGTGGGTCAGAAGTTGCAAAAACACCAATAACGGGAACCTTTAGCGTGGCTTTCCTTATATTCGGTAAGTGCCTGGCTTCGACCTTCTTTGCCATCTCAAATGCTCCTTTCCGGCGATTAGTTAAACAGCTACTTTTTTCTTTATTAACCACCGATATTAAATGTGGAAGTATCTTCCAGCAGTTTTCTTACGAAGTCCAGGAATTGGGCTGCATAAGCTCCATTGGCGACTTTGTGGTCCACGGATAGGGTCATATTCATTAACTTTCGCACCATAATGTTTTCATTATCAGGCACGCAGGTATCTGTTATTTGCCCAATGCCCAATATGCTGCACTGACCCGGAACAACAATCGGGATGAAGTTGTCTATACCAAATGCACCGAGGTTGCTTACAGTAATACATCCACCCTCCAAATCTGTTGGGGCCAGTTTGTTGTTGCGCGCCTTTTCAACCAGAGCCTGATTATCACGTGCAATTTGTTTGATGTCTTTTTTGGCCACGTCCTTGAGAATCGGCGCAACCAAACCATCCGGGACGGATATTGCAAGTCCTATGTGGATTGCCTGGGCCAGCTTAATCGTCTGGCCGTCCAATTGACCTGTCATAATCGGATATCTTTCAAGACCTGTCGCCACCGCCTTAATAATAAAATCATTGTAGGAAATTTTTACATCACCGGCCTGATTCAGTTTTATTCGTAATTCGACAAGGTCGGTGACATCAGCTTTTACGGTCAGATAGAAGCAGGGTATCTCTCGTTTTGATTTGAGCATTCTTTCTGCAGTTATCTTTTGCAGTCTGTTTAGCGGTATTGTTGCACCGAGTTTTGCTTCGCCTGTAACCGCCGGTGGTGCGGCAGGTTTTGCTGGTTTCGATGCGGCTGCTTCTTTGACATCCTGCTCGGTGATTTTTCCGGCGGGGCCGGTCCCTGTAATTGTTGTTAGGTCTACGTTGAATTCCTCGGCCAATTTTTTAGCGCGTGGAGAGGCCATGATTCTGCTTGCAGGTGTGCTCGGCTGCGGTTCCGGTTTTGGCGGCTCAGCAGGAGTAGCCTCAACGGCAGGGGTGGCTTGCGCTGCGGCAGTGGGTGCACCTTCCTTGAGTGAATCGATAAAACTTTGTGGTACTTCCTCATCTTTGTCGCCGAGGATTAGCAAGGGGGTGCCAACTTCAAGTGTTTCATCTACTTCAACGAGAATATGCTTTACGAAACCCTCAGCGGGCGATTCCATCTCAAGGGTTGCCTTATCGGTTTCTATCTCAAAAATCACATCACCTTTTTGTACCTCATCGTCGACCTTAATCAGGCAATTGACAATAGTTCCCTCTTCCATTGTCTGGCCGAGCTGTGGTAATCTTACTTCTTTTGCCATCTATAAAATCCTTACTTGTTTCTTATTACATAATCACCCAG
>CAZJIR010000031.1:0-13725 GCA_964546095.1 uncultured Pirellulales bacterium | reverse complement strand
GCTGCGGCGGCTTTTAGTATTCCAATCTTTTGCGGCCAAATAGAAGGTATTGATATAAAGCTGGAGCCCGAAGGCGAAAGTGTAGAGGTAACGGCGAGGGACTTTAGTGCGAATCTTGAGCGGATATCGGTTTATGGCCGGCGTATGTCGGAAGGAAACGGCACAAGTTTATTTTTAGCCGGTCTCGATACGGCGTTTAATCCGGATGGCAAAGCAAACGCCAATATGGAACCGACCGTAGTCGATGGAAAGAGCTATGCGACATTTTGCGCCGAACCATCGCAGGGTAAGCTTTGGAGCTATGCGGAAGTGATTGATTATCTGCTTTGTGAATATCTGACAATCGGTCGGTTACATACGCCGAATATAGAGCAGTTAAGAACGCTAACTGATAACCAGGTTGTGCGTGACCTTGATGTTATGGGATTGAATCTGATAGAGGCGCTGCACCGGTGCTGCGAGAGAATCGGCCTGAGCTTTAAGTTTGTCCCCAGACCTGTATCGACCGGGCCCAACCAGGCGATTGTGTTCTATAAGAACGGCACGGGCAGGGTCATTGAGTTGAATTGTCAGCAGGCCGGCGAGCAGCTTAGTATCTCAAAGACGAATATCTCAAGCCTGCGAGGCAAAAAGAATTTCTGGCCTGTAACACATAAGTATATCGGCCAGGGTGATTTCAAGGTCGTGGAAGCGACCTTCGATTTAATAAAGGCGTGGGACGGCGGCCTTGAGGATATCAACTATGATAAATTCTCATCTTCGACCAATCCCGATTTCTATCTGGTAAAGGATGTGTATCGCAAATGGTGTCTTAACGAGGCGGGCGATTACAGCGGCGCTCCGTACAACCAGAGTGGGGCGTTTGACTTTTCAAAGATTTTCGCAGGCGGTAATTTCGCACACTGCCGCAGACGCTTTCGGCCGACCCTGACCACCGACAAACAGGGAAAGTCACTTGGTTATTTCCTGCAGGTGTCGTTCGACGGTGGTACGAACTGGTGGCAGTATCTTCACGCTTTTAACATCCTGCTTAACGAGTGCGGGGTGTGGCTGAGCAGTGACCGGCTCGATGTCGATACGTGGGTGGCGGCGTTAAAGAGCGTGCTGAAGTTCAGAGTAACGGCCTCGGTAGTCAGCGATGAAAGGTTGACTTGTACGGTTTCGGACGGTCCTGTTAATTCGACAGTTCCCGTGGTTGAGCATATCATTACGCTGCCGCGTCAGTTCAAGTATCGTAAGGTCTCGGACAAGAGCATCTTCGCCGGTGCCGGCAGCGATGTGCTCGGCATTGCGGACCAGGCGGATGATACCGATGCTCTTTATGAGTACATCCGGCACAGGGCGGCGGCCCGCTCTGAGACTATCGAAACTGTAGATGTAAGCACGCCGTTTCTTGCATTCGATTACAGAGTCGGTGACAGTGTGAGCACAACGCCCCAGAGCAGGGACTTGCTGGCCTGTAGGGGTGATAACCGGAGCAGGGGCCGGATTGCACGGGTGCAGATGGACTTTGAAAAGCAATGTACGAGTTTGAAAATCATTCGGCAAAGGGACTGAATTATATGGACGGCCAGGTGAATATTGTTGATAGCCAACAGGTTTTGGAGAGGCTCGCCAGAGGCACAGAGCAGATTCGGGAAGTGTCCGTTGTTACGGCGCCGGGCGACAAGGTGGCTACGTGGGCCGTCAAGGTTAAAAGTAATTCGTCGTACAATGTCTATAACGTCGTAGCAGTTGTAATGGGCGGTGCTGGCTCGATTCCGGTCGAGATAGGCCAGCAAACGCAGGCGGTCAATCTGGCCGAGTCGTTTCAGCAGCAGGGGACGCTTGCGGCCGGGACATACGCTGTAATGTTCAGAGTGGGTGACAAGAATGTGTTTTATGTTGAGTCGTGAAGTGATTGGTGAATTATTATCCTTCAAATGCAAGGCGGGTAGTGGCTGAAGCAAATTCCAAATCGTGGCAGTTTAACCGGCAGATAAACATTTCCGTGCTGGTTCAGCTTGTGTTTTTGGCCTCTTTGATTTTAGGTAGCTGGGTCAATTTACAAAGGCAGCTTGATTTGCTGCAAAGAGATGTGGCTATGCTGCTGCAGAGCCAGAGGAACGTTGAGCAGAAGCTCGAATCGCTCTGGAGCAAGAGCATTTCATACGAATACCGGCTAAGGGTGATTGAGAAACAAATCTCAAAAGTAAATATGACTGATGAGGCTTTTTGAACTTATCAAGAAAAGTATATATCGAAAGATTTGGCCTATGGATAAAAATGTAAAGCAATTAATGTTAGAAGAGCTGCGCCCCAATGGGGTGTGGCAATTGCCCGATGGTGTTAAATCAGGGTTGAAACGCCAGGTGTCACATCTGCCCAAAGAAGCAGTTGAGGAGGATGAGGTTCGTTACCCTGAAAGGCCGGCAGCCATGAGAGCGTTCCTGGTCAAGTTTTTTGCAAGACATTATTTACAAGCACAAAACAGCCTTATCGAATATATTACCTCTCGGGATTTCCATAATATTATCAGGCTGGGACACTTAAGGATTCTTGATATAGGTTCGGGTCCGGCAGTTGCTTCTTTGGCGATTACAGATATGCTTGCATGTCTTCTTGAACATCTTAAAGATGCAGGAGAATGGCCCAATGGGAAAAAAGTAAAGGTTGATTATATACTGAATGACACCTCCGGTGTTTGTCTTGGTACAGGAAAACGTATGTTGGCCGACTATTTTAAAATTAACAGTAGACGTAACAGAGATATCGTTCGTGGCCAGGTAATCAGCATTCAAAAAGGCTTTCCCGATAATTTAAAACAACTTCGGCGAATAAGGTTTAATCTGGACAAATATGATATAGCAACCTTTTCTTATGTTATATCATCTATCAGCGAGGAGAGGGGATTCGAGAGCCTTGTCCTGGGATTGTTCAGTATCGAAAAACTCTGTAATTACAACGGAAGAGTTTTAATTCTACAAGACAAGTATAGTGTGAAACTCGTACAGCGAATTAGCAAGGCGATTGGAGTGTCGAGTAATTTTGAGCAGTCCGTTCAGCAGATTTATCCTAAGAGAAACATGAGTGAAACTTTTCCTTATTGGTATTACTCTTATTTATACACTCCAACCAAGAAAATGATGATAAGGGAAAACTCTGTTGCGTAGTTGTTACCAATTGACGCAGTTGCATTTTCCTCGTTCGCATCGGTCTTTAAGAGTGTTCCAGATTTCAGCGGTTTCTCTGCAGAGGCCGATAGAAACATCCCTGTCGAAGCTGCGGATTGAATCGATGAGGAGATTATAAAATTCGACACGTTTCTTTGGCAGATAGCGGAGCTTGCCGTCCGAGGCTCCTTTGACAAATTGATAATTACTGAGCTTTCGAGCGCGGTTGCCATAGGCACAGGCGGCAAGTCGGGAATGGCCCGGCAGAAGCCTTAACATACCGAGCGTTATGTTTTCGGGTCTGACGGCGGTTAATGTTTTTCGGATTAAGTCTGCGTATCCGTTCTGCCAGTCCGGATAGAGTATGCCCGGGTCGATGCGAATACGGATTCGGTAGCCGTGCTCCTGGCATTTTTTGGCCGCATCTATACGCTCATCGAGGTCGGCTGTGCCTAATTCGTATTGATGGATGACCTTCTGCGGGTTAAGGCTCCATGATACAACCGTGTGGCTGTTTGGTTCGATGGTTAAAAGGTTGTCGATGTTGCTGCTTTTGGTAAGCAGCATTAGAAAGCCGTTTGAAAACCCGGAGAAAAACGGGATCAGCATTTTCGTCAGGCCCGTAATGTGGTCAAGTGCGAGACTGTCGAGCATCTCGCCCATATTAAAGCTGACCTTGCCATTGGATCCGGCTAAGGTCTTTCGTATTTGTTTGAACATTGTGTCGTAGTTGACGTTGATTTTTATGAATGGGGAATATTTGCGATAGACAAACGCAAGGTAGCAATATGTGCAGTAATAGGGACAGCCGTTCGAGGAGGGAATAAGCTTGTAATAAGGACAGCAGTGGACGTTCGGGCCGAGCCCGCCATCAAAATCTCCTACGAAAGATGAGGTTCTTCCTATCATTAAAATCCTTTTTCCCGCCAGCAGGGCATGAGCTGGCAACATGTATGGCAGGGGCGGATTTGTCTGATGTTTTATTACCCGGACATAAGCCGATGGAAATAATTTTACGATTCGCTGTGCCTCAGGATCATCGGCTAATTGTTTCCAGAGGAATATGATTCTGGGCTTGAATGTTTTTGCCGAATCCATGGCCAAATCTTTCGTTGAGTTTCATGAATTAAAGGTTCCGCTCAATTGTATTATAACAGAAATTTTGAATATGTACAAAATTAAGGAGAGTAGTGATGAAAAAAGCAGGAAAGTATGAAAAAGTAAAAGTACAAAAAAGCGCGACATTTTTGGGCTGTGTGTTTATATGTTTTTTATTAGCTGGCTGCGGTAATCTGCGTTTTGCTCCATCCGAGGCGCAAAAAAAGAACGCCTGGCTGCATAACCGCACCGCAATGATGGCGGCACAAACTGCCGAGACCGAGGTGGCCTCGCAAAAGCTTCAGGCCCTGACGCAGCTGAGCGAAATGCAAAGCAGGGCGTTCAGCGGTTATTACGGCCTGCCTGAGGGATTTCCACCGGCCGAGACCGCCGACGATATCCTTACCGAGTCCAACTATACACTTGCACGCACAGCTTTGAGTGAATCGACCGAAAGGCCGGATGGCTGGGAAGTTGCCGATTCTATGCTGGAATTAGGGATTGGTATTTGTGCACTACTCGGCGGAGTTTATGGCACAAGGGCTGTTGGATTTTTGCAAAAAGCTAAGACAAAATCACAGGCCCTTCAGGAGATTATAGCTGGCAACGAGCATTTCAAAAAACAGAACGCCTCTTCGGCCTCTGCTTTCAAGCAGGCCCATCAAAATCAGTCACCCCAGACCCGCCAAATCGTTACTGAAATGAAAGTAAATTCGTAAAGACTTCATGAATGGATTTATAGATTCATCGCTTAGCTTGGAATTACAAGTATGATGGATATAAGAGATGAAAACTACGCAGATGCGGACAGATTAGCTGAGGAGTTCCTGCGAAAATCTGAGCCTGTCCGGCTGGATGAGATATTGCCGGCCGTGATGATCGACATCGAAAAGCGGATACTTGAGTCTTATTCGTGAATCGCAGGAATCATCGTGGCCAGGCCAATGGAAACGTTTCGCTGCGGGGATGAGGGGCAACGTGCCCATCCAGGAAAGCGCAATGCCCTTTGCCGCCCAGCCTGTTTCCGGATGGCGCATGATGGAAACCGGCAATAACATCCCAGAATTGACCTACTCCTTCCGGGCCGGGTTTAACGAGCCCAGGCTTACCTCCGACACTGTCTAACCAGCCCTGTGCCATGCTTGTATCACCCGGAATCATGAACGTATCGTTGAGGCCTGAGGCGTTATATTGCGTATCGACCAGAGCGCTTTCTTCGGTGAAAGAGTAAGTTTCGCCCGGACGCTTTACCTGCGTGAGTTTTTCTACCCGAATTTCTTTGAGCGCCGCACCTCTGGATGTATTTATCGGCCCGAGATACGCGTTCATAGTGTAGTTATACCAGGGCTTATAGTTTGCAATAGTATCACCATCAGCCTGATAATACTGGTCCTCAGAACCCCTGATGGTCATGCGTTTGTAAGTCGGACAGATAAAAGCCCGCGCATCTTTCATATACGGATACAGCGTGCCGCCATATTGCGGATTACTCTGAAGGTACAAATCGCCGTTACACCAGCGAAGGTGGAGATGATTTCCTCCGACTCCTGACTCTATGGGATAACGAGAACTTTGTGAGAAATAGCACAGGTCAGGGTCACAAAAATTATCATCGTTCTCCCCGGTGTACATTTGCACGGCGAGTGTATAGGTTTTCAGATTACCCTTACATGCGGCGCCCTGCCCGAGTTCTCTGGCCTTGTTAAGAGCGGGCATCAGAATGGCCATCAGAAGTGCAATAACAGCTATAACAACTAACAACTCTATGAGTGTGAATCCTTTTTTTGTTAACATCGTAACAATTCCTCACTAAAGTATATACTTCTTCCCCTTTAACTGTGATTTTCTATAAATAACTATGAATACCCCTGCATGTGACGAACGCAACATAGATGCCTGACTGAGCGTGAATTCTTATATCAGCTCGGCTCAAATAGACCATTACGTTCAGACACCAAGATTCTACCATATCTATCCCGAAAATACAAGAAAAAAGTTTCGGACTTTTTGAAATATCATGATGTAGTTTCGCCCGAAGGATTGAGACCCTCCGGCCTAAAAAACCAATGCCATCTCCTTTCATCGCAGCAAATTAACGCATCTACTCACTTATGTTGAATAGTCCTATGCTGGACATTAAAAGAACGTTTTGATATAATTATTGATATAAGCGTACGCGGACCGAATGACTATATTCAAGTGATAAAAATGAGACGGTTTTTGATAACAGGCACTATAATAGCTGTATCAGGTCTAATGTCCTATGCCTTCTCGTTTCCTCCTGAAGTTAAGGCAAGGTTCGAGGCTGAAGACAAGCTTAGGCAATTCGTACCTGAGTTGTCGAAAATTGAGGAGAGATTTTCAGATGATTCACAGGAAATGTTGGGATTAGCAACCATTTACGAGCGTTATTCTCCGAGTTTTGATTATTGGAATAGAAGCACACAATTGTACCAAAAAGCTGCCGCACTGGATCCTAATAATAAAGCAATTCGTGCTGCTTTAGTTAGAAAAGTACTGGTGGATTTCATAAGCCAGCGTAAGCGCGTTCTTATGCAATTGGGACCTATACAGGAATATGCAAAACGTGAGAATCTCAAGGAAGTGGAGATACCGTCATGGGGTGGCTTATACGAGTGGTTACATGAAGAAGGCCAGGACAAAGTTGTGATTCGTGACTTCAACGAGACCCGGGCGTATCTTTGCAAAAAGCTTGACCGTGATTTGCCGGTTGTTATTGATGAACTGAGTAAATCCGAACAATTCGAGCCTGAGAATGCCCTTTACAATTACCTGCGAGCTCAACTTAACTTTGAACTCGGAAAAGACTCTGAAGGACTTGCAGAATTTGAAAAGGGTTCAAGAAAGCCCTACCTTAAACACTATTGGGTTGAAATTGCTGCTGCTAAAAAGAAGGTTCTGCAGGAATCAGGATTTCCTGAGCCTTCCCGTAAGATTATAGTAAATATTCCTCCTCCAATAGGAGGAATGCCCGCAACACCTGATAAGATTTTCGGGATGGCAAAACAACAACAGGAAAGTAACAACCCAAGAAAGGCAACTGAAATATACGAAGCTATCATACGTACGACCAAACAAATCAAGGAAGAACCCGTTCCGAACAAAGCTAATGGCAAACGCGGAGGAAATTGGTTTTCGGAGCGTGTAGAAACGCAAGCCAGGGAACAGCTTACTAAAATCCGGCAATAGTAATACTTAATTTTTATCTTTGCGGCTGAAGTACTCGGCCTGTGTTTTCTTCAAAGCGTCTATAAAGAGATTGGCGGTCGCAGGCTTATCGGTTTTTTCACTTGAATCTTTTCACATATTCGAGGAATTTCTTTGCCGTCCTGTCAAGGTTCTCGACGTCGCCTCCGCCATCCAATACCTCACACATCTCGTATGCGATATATCCCTGATAGCCGATTTCTCTGAGCGTATTGATAAACGTCTCGTAGTCGATAAAGCCTTCGCCCATCGGGACCGCTCGAATTAAAGTCTCTTGCTCCTTATAATTTGTGAAAGTGCTGTCATAACTATATCTCGGCAGGCGCACATAGTCGGCCGCTGTAGTATGAACGATATAGGGTTTCATTTTCAAGATGGCGGCCTTAATTTGCTCCGAGCTCAGGCCCTCGAGGGTCGGTGACCAGGCATCGAAGGCGGCCTTGACATTTGGCATATTAACTTCTTTCAGAAGCCAGTACATTGTATCGTGGTGTACCGCGATGTCGTGATGATTCTGTACTGCGAGTGTGACGCCGTGCTGGGCCGCTTTCTTACCGGCCAGTTTTAATCCTTCGACCACCAGAGCATATTGTTTGTCAAATGGTATGCCGGGACGTTCATAGCCGGTGAATATTCGCACCATATCGGTTCCCAAATCGCGTGCTAATTTGGCAAGCTCTCCGACGTAACAAACCTGGATTTCCACGTTGGGTATTCCGGATTTATCAACCCCCGCCGTAAAATCCGTATATCCTGCCATGCAGACCAGTTCAAGGTCGAGCTTTTCAATTCTACGGCGCAAAGCTTTTCGAGCGTCCGCATCGTAATCCAGCAGGGAAACGTGCGGCCTTTTAGATACCAGCATAACCCCGTCGAATCCAAGCTCCTTTGCTTTATCCAGGAACTCATCGACACTTAACCTGGCCTGTCCCCGCCAGACACCGGCGTAGCTGACGGAATGCAGGCACGTTTTAACCTTGAAATCCTTCGGATTGCCCGTCGGTGTCTTTTGTGAAAATACATTTTGAGAAAACAACAGTGATGCGATCATCGAAACAAGATAAAACTTGCGCATGGTTAAACTCCTCTCAATTCAGCAAATTTACGAACTCTGAAGACGGCTGCCTTTTTATATCCGCCCGCTTCGCCCGCGAAGCGAGGCGAGCCATCTAACGATTGTCAAGCTGCATCATAGTCTAAAAAGTGTGTATATCGGCACCAATATGCCAAATTATTGTTTCCGAAGCAAGAGGGTATGAGACATTTCTGTTGCTCAGTTCGAATAAGGTGGTCAGAATATAAGCAAGTAAAATTTACTTGTGGATTTTTGCAGGATGCCACCCGGCTTAAAATTTAAAGCGTAAGGAAGGCCGTTTTAGTGGTAAAACTTGCTCTTGGAGGGGATTTTAAGAAATTACTGGGTTAGCCTGACCTAAACATCATATTTGTGATAGTTATTTCGTTAAATCCTCAATATTTGAGAGTTTCTCAATAGCTTGGCGCAAACTGTTGACTTCATCTCTGAGAATCTCAACTTGGCGTTCCATTTGTTCTTCATGCGTTTGTTCCTTAGCTTCAGCCTCGACAGCTTTCTCGGGATGAAGCTCCGATTCTTCTTTTGCTTCTGCCTTATCTAACGTAGCTTTAGCTTTGTTTTTGCGCCCTATCCAAGAGCCAATCCAGGAGCGTATATTCCGATAGCAATGCGACAACAACTTAATGAATCTTTGAATACCTAAACAGCAACACCAGGTAACAAGCCAGGTAGTCAGATATCCTCCGATTGCACTGCCTAAACCCGCTAATACGAACAATCCAACTAATTTTGTTTTTGGCAGTTTTACCCAGAAATTATCTTGAGCTTTTTCTAAGCTTTTTAAACAGCCGCTCACCGTCTCTGCGTTGGTCTTAAAATAATCAGGCTCGGTTTGACGGCAGGCTTCCCATCCTTGAAGTTCCTGTTTGTGGGTATCCAGCTTGTAGCGGGCCGAGTGGTACTCGCCGGCCATTAACACAACGCAAAAGCAGGCAGAAAAAACACTTGCACTTATTGCCAGAAAAAATATGATGCCACGCAATCTGTGTTTTCGCTTCATAGCGTTACCCTCCTATATATAAAATATAAGTTATACATGCCGAGTAGCAAGGTCCGGGAAAATCCTTGTTTTTTTGAAATGCAGTTGAGTCAATTCGTGGAATTTTGCTGTTTGCATTTTGATTTTTGATTTCTATTCTGTTATCTTATTTCAAATACGCGAGGAACAACTGCGGATTTCTCTTAAAAAATGCTTTAGCCCGTTAGAAGTAAGGCGCATAAGCCTTGTTCACTTTCTAATCGGGCCGAGATACTAATTCTATTGATGGCAATTGAGATTTTTTTCGGTGAACGAGAGTCTATTACCTTTGAGAATATGAACTAATGTTTAATTTCAGTAAGTGATTAGGTAGACGATACAGATATGCCAAGTAAGGAAACGGAAAATGCGTTGCCCGTTGCAGTTATACTGACAGCGCTTCCACTTGAATACCTAGCTGTTGAGGCATACCTGGACGACATCAAGGAAGATAAAGCAGAAGACGGTACCATTTACGGGAAGGGAGTATTGCGATCAGAAGGTCAAGAGTTGATTGTAGTGATAAGAGAAATAGGGGAAGGAAATACACGTGCGTCAAGCGAAGTAAATCTAGCGTTTGAGAGATATAGACCAGATGTGATGTTATTTTGTGGAATAGCTGGAAGCATAAAGGATGCTAGCATTGGAGATGTTGTCGTCGCGACCAAAGTGTATTTCTGCGAGTCGGGAAAGGGAGAAGAAGATTTTAGACCAAGACCAGATCTTTCACAGCCTACATATGCGGCTCTCGAGCAAGCGAAAGCAGAAGCGAAGAAAAATGATTGGTTGTTTCTATTACATAATAAGCTATGTTCGGTGCCGGGGAAACGACCACGATATCACAAAGTTTACATTAAGCCGATTGCATCTGTAGCCCAAGTAATAGGGTCGTCGGATGCAGCTATGATACAAAGGATAAAAGCACATTACAACGATGCCATTGCTGTGGAAATGGAGGGATTTGGTTTCTTGCAATCATGTCACCAGCATCCAGAGATGTATAGTCTGGTTGTCAGGGGAATATCGGATTTACTGGATGATAAAGCCCAAACAGATGAACAGGGAAACCAGGAGATTGCGGCAGCCAGTGCAGCTGCATTTACATTTCAAGTGTTGTGCAGTTTGGATTTGCAGCGTCAGCGCAAAAAAGAATATCTTGCTGAAGTGCGAGCGCCAGAGGAAAAGGACGAAACTACAAGAAACGAGGGGATTCATGTAGCAAAGGAAAGTAAATCGAGTAGGAAGATACCAGAAGCACTCCCCGTCGTTGATCGTTTTAGGAAGGAACTGAAAAAGAGAGGTATTTACAACATTGGAGTTGAGGAAAGGGTGCGGCTTTTTGTTCTTGCTGGGAGTCTATTACCAGCTAACGTTAAATTTCGGGAACTGCATAACCATGTGTTGCATAAAATGTATCTTAATAGAGATAATGAGGCCCTAACAGCTAATGAAAAGTGTCTGATATACACAACACTCTTAAGAGACACGTGGGATCGAAAAACGGGATGGTTTTGGTTGCGGAGGCTACATAGCAAAAGGATAGTTGAATTACTGGAACATGATGCTGTCTCTAATACTGGAGATAATGAGTCAAGGAAAGGAGCGATTAGAATACTGCAGATGCTGGCGCCAAGTAAAGCTGAAGTAAGTCTTGTGAAAATAGTAAAAGACTGTGATCATGTGCAGAAGAGAAATATACTTGATTACCTCTGTGCGCATGGATCCGGAAAGTCTATGAATGTGGTGGAGGAATTGACAGTAGATCAACATGAGGGAGTGACAAGCAAAGCGATACTGGCAAAAATAGGGATATTATCACGTTGTGATCCTGCGCAAGCCGTGAAGATATTAGTTGAGGAAGCGACAAAAAAATCGAAAATCTGCGAGGAACCAGCGTTAGAAAAAATTGTTAGCACGATGAACACACGGAATCTAAGAAAGCTTTCAGTAAACAATTACATATACGCCTTGAAAGAGTTGGCGAAACGAGGCAAAGCAACAGAAGCGGAACTAAAGAGGATTTTAGAGTCTGATATTCCAGAGATACGATTCTTGGGTTATTCAGGATTGCTGAAGCAAGGATCTGTATTTAATCCAGTGGAAATTCGAAACAATTGGCCTAAAAAGCATGTAACGAGAGTCTTTAGTTTATTAGGTTCTTACCACGAGACACAGGGCGAGAACTGGTTTGAGAAAACGTTATTGGAAGCTTACCTAAAGATGCCAATTTCCGAATTAGAAGGCAGTGTGGAATTAAAATACAAAAGGGGGATTGCGTACTTGGCCTGGGGATTAAGTGGGGGATATTCGGTGGTCGAGGTCATACGGAATGATATAAAAAACAATTTTAAAAAACATAAAGTGAACCTTTTGGCAGGGATAGAAGAAGAAATAAAGAGGGACACCGCGGGAAACCAACAAAGGAAGGAAAGCTTACAAAACAGTGAACGCTCTATGACAATAGAGTTAACGGTGAGTGCTCTTAAGGTATTAAAGAAATACGGAAATGCCAGCGATAAGTTGATAGCGAAGATTTTCTTGAAAAGTGCTGATGCTAAGGTCAGAGCTGCCGCTGCTGATTTATTCACTAAGTATGCTGGAAAGAGAGATATTGATGTCCTATCGGAGATTGCAAGTAGTGGAGATATAGAATGTCGAATAGTTGCTGCGAAGAGGATTCTGAAACTGGACACAGGAAAAAAACTCAGTCGTGATTTGTTGGAGTCTAGCTACTCAGATGTTTTTAAAGAAGTCATCTGCTGTTACATAGCGAATAAAGAAATATTAGATTGGAGCGAGATGTCCACATTGTTTTGTTCGAAGAACGATGAGATCAGGCTCTTGGCGATAGCTTATGCGGTAAAAACATGGACTCGACAAAAACTGGTACTATTACTCAAGCGATACCTTAGCGGGGAAACCTACTACTACGATGTAGTTTGCTGGCTTGATAGAGTGTTATATGCGCCGGGAGATTTAGCGCAAGGGTATAAGAAGAAACTGATAGAGAGATTTAACTAACTCTCAGAAATCAAAAGTTTCCGTCTTCACTCTCAGGTGGTACTGTTGAGCTTGAGACAGCAGCCTGTCCTGCCTGTGGTTCGCACTATTTTTAATCACAGTTCGATGCTCATGCTGGCCTCCGGCAGCACAATCAAACAATCTGTTTAATCTGTAATAATCTGCGCAATCTGTGGTGAATTCCTTTGCTTTTTTTACGAAAATATGGTACAATACCCACATGTTAGCCAGAAGGTTAACGCATACCGCCAGCAGGCGACGAGACATTTCATTTTCATGTCTAAATAGTCAATATTCTTTAGAATTTCGGATTTCGAATTTATGCAAAATACACAATACACAATACGTATCACGGCACACTCTACGCTACCCGCTGGACGCTATACGCTGTGCATGATGCCCTCTACATCTGTCGAGAATCTTCGACAAATCAGCCCTTTTATGCAAAACAAACCCAATTTCATTTGTACTGAAATTTACGTAAGCTCTTTGAAATAAAAAGAATATGTGTAAAAAGGACATTTGGCCAAATGAGAAAACAAAGCCAAACAAAACCAATGTTAAACATGGAGAGAATTGTTTTCGGAGCATGTGGAGATGCAAGCCGGGGAACAGCTTACTAAAATCCGGATCCAATTAAGACTTTTCAGGAAACGGCCACGGTCTCGAGGATTACCTTCTCAAAATATGCGCAGCGTTCACCCTGTTGCACTAAACACTCATCTCTAAATAAGCAGCCGCCGTAATAATGGTCGTAATTGGCACAATCGGGCAGCTTTGCTTCCAGATTCGCATAACTTGTGTCTGCGTATGGACTAAGGGGTTGCGTCTCTTTCATCTTCCTATAATTCCTCATGCAATTTTGTAAAAAAACCGTTCGTTTGGTTTTCAGTCCTCCGCTCTTGAAGTACTGGTCTATAAAAAATATAAATTATCTACGTCGAGATGCAAAATTCTCAGAGAAAGTTTCTTTTTTTGTTGTTAAATAAGGTGTCTTCCCGCCTTTAAGCCAAAATTAACCGCACTTTCATAATTGACGCCGATGGACGACTATGTTATCCTTCTGTCTTAATTAAGGATTAATTTTTTGAAAGAGAGGGCATTATGAAACG
>CAZJIR010000030.1:11454-13911 GCA_964546095.1 uncultured Pirellulales bacterium | reverse complement strand
AGCCTGAAGTGCTCAAACGTTTTTCAAGCGTGCCGGGTTTGGCCACATCAATCGCATAAGATACGAGAACTGATAAGACCAGCATTATCCCTGCAATTACGCAGGCCGCTTTTAGTGAGAGCAGCCAATGTTTCTTTTCTTTCTTTGTGGCAGGGCTGTACAATTGCTCAAAGATGTTAAGCTCTTCCTGGCTTCCATCAAGTGCCATCAGCCCGAGTCCTATCGGAACGCGATACTCGTAGATACCCTCGATGCCGATTTCATCAGGTATTCTCATTTCTTTAATATCCGGCCGAGCCACTTGCGCATTCAATCCTGCCGTCCTGAGAGAAGAAGCTATACTCGCATATATAGCGCCGCCGTCCGACAGCAGGAAAATCGGTAAATCCATTTGCTCTGCGTAACCGAACAATCCCAGTACACTTATCATGTCCTGGACAAATCTTTCAGATGTTTGTTCGGCCTCATCAGTCACGACAAAATCATCAATCCCCATATCTAGCACTACAGCATTGCTCAATTGTCCGTTTTCAGCCAGACAGACCTGAGTATTTCGTGCTGTCATGCTTAAAACCACAGCGTTTCTTTCAGTTCCTGCGAAGAAGGTTCTCCATGCTTTGATTATCCCCTCGCTGTCGAGCAGTATTTTCGCCGGTCCGAGAGTCCGCACATTTTCTACGAATCTTTTAAGCGGCTCTTTTCTTGCCGCCGCTAAGGTAACGCCTACCTGTCCATTTTTTACCTGGTCGGTTCGCCATGCCAGTTCCATTTGGTCGGCCGGTAGTGGCAATCGAGTTTCAGCTTGTAATTTTACTATTTCCGCAGTCTCTTCCTGGCCCACAGCGGGTACATTCAAACGATAAAAGGCCACGCCTGCCGAGTTAAAACCGACAACGACCCCCTTATTGCCGTCGGTGCTTATTTGTGCAGCAGGTTGAACAGACAAGCCGCAGTCGAGTGCGAAAAGCCGCCAGTTTGCATTACCATCTTTACTCTTCGCCCAGAGAATTTCGTAATTGCCCCCCTTTTCTCGAAGCCCTATGGCCCTGAGTTTGTTTTCCTCTTGCGCTATTGCTGCCACTGTTCGTCTGGTGCTGACTTGTGTCTTTATACTACTCATATTTTATAGTTTTCGCTCCATAGGCCCGAAGACCCAAAGATATCACTTATAATCAATTGCTTGCTCCCTGATACCAGTAAAGTATCTTGAACGGGCTGGCGCTTCTGTCCACCACTGCTTCCGTTTCCATTGTTGCTCCGTCGGTTCCATTTCTGTCGGCTGTTGCTATGCCGCGAATTGTATAGACATCGGAACGGGTGGTTATAGAGCCTGCAATTGTTTTAAATGTATTTGTATTAATCGATTGTACCTGCCTTAGCTCTGAAATGCTTTGCAACCCGTATAACAAACCTTCTCTATAAGTGATTATATCATCAGCAATCTGTTCGGCGTTATCGTCGCCGCCCAGTAAAGCTCTCAGAACTATCATTGGGGCGGTATTAACGTTAACTTTCCCCGGTAATTTTTCACCGTTTTGTACGGTTATTTTATCTGCTATCTGATTAAACGTTTGCGAGTTGAGAGGCTCGGCCTGATTTGGGTTACTGCCTGAGCCGCCCGTTGAGCCTGAACTGCCCGTACTTATCAAATCACCTATACTTTGGTGCTCGCGGTTTTCCACAATCCATCTGGCATTGCCGCTGCTTATACCAAGAGAGCTGCTTAGTTGATTTTCATTTGCCTGATTGATGTTGACCTTTTGGTTGCCGTCCGCATCTTTATTGTTGTCGTAGGAATAGCACGTTAGATAGGCTATCCATCCCTTGTCCAGCTCACTGTCACCATCATCGTTTGGCGGGCTTTCGTCGCCATCCTGTTCATTATAGTCCAGCATGTCGTTGAAGTTGGTGTCCTCGCCATACAGCAGCTCCGGAGTGACATCCTTGACCAACAGTAATTCGCGTATTGTTCTGAAAGGGCCGTTCCGGGTCATATAACCGTATTGTAGATTTTCATAATATCCGCCTTCTGCCCCCCCCTCGCTTGGTGTATCGTCTTCGTCACGCCAGTCGATTATCGCGTCTGCAATTTCTTCGACCATATTCGGCAGTGCTAAAAGCTGCCCTTTCGTGGCGGTATTTATATTCAACTTGCCGGCCTCATCAGTAACCCGAACGGTGAAACTGCACCTCTCCAGCGTTATATTATTAAAATCTTCCTCGTTATCACTCCACAAATCCGTCAGGCAGTCACTTTCTCTCGTGTCCTCGTTCAGCACTCCGATGGCTTTTTCTATTCCGGCTCGGCAGGCCCACTTGCACCTGACGCCTTCTGTCCTGGCAAGGCAAACTTTCGTATCGAGCAGACTTTTCCGCCCGAGCATCGCAACAAGCACTATAAGCACCACTGATACCCACAGCACTGCTACAAGAACAAGCCCTTTTTTATCAGCTTTA
>CAZJIR010000030.1:2803-11444 GCA_964546095.1 uncultured Pirellulales bacterium | reverse complement strand
AGTCCATTTTGATTATTCTTAATACCCATTTTCTCAGCTTTGCTTTTGCCTTGTTATTCTTGTTTTCATCTGCCGCCGCTTCCCTGGCCGCCTTGATTTCCACCTCCCTGGCCGCCTTGCCCCTGCTGACTACTTTCAGACTCTTCTGTTGTTGTAGTTGCAGTAACGGACCTTGTTAAATTCACCATAATGGATTCGGTTGTCGGTTCTCCTGAGGTCGATGGTATTGCCACAAGATTAATCTCTATCAACTGGGGCAAAGCTTCCATCTCTTCCGGCCATTCGTATGACCATTCTTCACCATCGAAATATCTGACCTCGAAAATATCAATATCCTCGGCGATGACAGCTAAGATTCCACCCGGTTCGGTATCTTCTTCGTTGGGATTCGGCCACATTCGCTTCATCAGCAGCGATTTATCTTCATTCTTCGTAAGGTAATATTCCACTTCGTATATATCACCTTCCGGCTGGCCTATTCTGGCCTTGGCCCTGCTGACAGTGTAGAAAACCAGATAACTTGTATTTCCATCATCCGATTCTTCATGGGTTCCGATTAATTTCATGTTTTCCATGCTCTCATCGCGGTAAAAATTCACAAAGTCTTTCGCGAGCATTCTCGATGCGAACCTGACCTCGGCGGCGGTATTGATATTTTTGTCCACTTTTTCGGCGCTGGCCGTTATAGCCCTCAGCGTTCCCACCGCCACCAGCATAATAAAAGCGCCTATGGTTGATGCCACCATTACTTCTACCAACGTAAATCCTGTTTTTTTGATGGACATATTCTTAATCACTCCGTCTCTGAATCAACGGTTATATAAATGCTTATCCCGTCGAGCATAGTGTCCACGGTAAGACTGTAAGGGTGATTGTGATTGACCCAGCTAACCGTTATAGTAACCAGATAGAGACTGTCGATATCCTGGTACTCGGTAACGACCTGCCAGTGATATCCCGGCTCAATCTCATTAAAATCCCCTTCCATATTGCCTATATCGATGAATTCATCTATACCGATGTAGTCAATCAAACTAAGCTGTTTATCAATCAACGCCGCTGCCACTTCATATTGTCTGTTAATTCTTGTTCCGCTAACAGCTCTCGTACTGATTGCACTTATGGTTAAGACAGCACCGCAAAGAATAGTGCCTGCCACGGCTGTCTCAACCAGAGTGAAACCCTTCCTGTTTGTTTTAGACCAGACCATTATTCTGCATCCAGGTCAATAACCCTGACCTCTATATTTTCAGATGTGCCGAAATATATCTTTACTTTGCCGGTCGCGGCAAAAATACTTATCGTATAATGAGTTTTCTCGTCACCAATCTGAACTACTGCTGTTTGTGCTGTGCCGTTTGGTGAGAAAATTATTGACTGCTCATCTTCTTCGGTTTCTTCTGTTGCCTCCAGACCAATCGGCGTAATCTGAATATTCTCGAACCGGACATTACCGGTGAATTCCACCGGCCTGCAAAATGGGTCTTTCACTATTACCTGTTCTGTTTGTCCGGATTCTTCATCCCACTGCGTAGTGGACAGAAAAAATCTGTTATTTGCCGCATCCAGCAGCATCTTGTATTGGCGTTGTTTCTCGATTGCCATTACCCTTGCATACTTGGCTGTCAGTAAAAAGTCTCGTGCCGCCTTTTCGACAAGCATTCGTTTATATGTCCCTGTGTAAACACCGCCGCCAAGACCTGCGAGAAGAGATATGATAACTATCACCACGAGCATTTCTGCGAGAGTAAAGCCGTATTGCTTCACACGGACTTGTATTTTTGACTTGCACCTTAACACTTTCATACACTCACAACCTGCTTAATTTCGTAGCTGACCATACAAGACTAATCAGCAATGTTCTATTCATTATATATGTCTTGGTTATCACCTTCCCCACCCTGCTCGCCGTCGGCTCCGAAGCATATCAAATCGTAGCTGCCCGGATTGATTTCACCTTCGGCGACATAGATATATGGATTATCCCATGGGTCGAGTAAAAGACTCTGTTTGAGATATGGCCCGTTCCATTTTTCCTCGAGTCCTGCAGGAGCAGTTAATAAAGCATCGAGTCCCTGTGAATCATCCGGATATCCGCCGCAATCGAGGCCATATCTCTCCAGCGCGTCTTCGATAAGCGCCATCTTCGGCCTTGCCAGGTCGGCCTTGGCCTTGCCGACGTGCTGAAATAATTTCGGCGCAACGAATCCTGCAAGAAGTGAGATAATCACAATCACCACGAGCAACTCTATAAGTGTAAATCCCTTTCTTTTGTTCTCCTTCTTCCGTTTCATTTGACCACCTTTCATAAAAGACGTTCGATAAATCCTGTCTCTCAAATCATAGCTCAAAACACGTTAAAACGCCCCGCCGCCAAGCTGCATTGCGACTATCGGCAGCAGTGTCGCCGCTATTATGAACCCTATTACCAGAGCCAGCAGTAATATTAAAAGGGCCGGGAAAATCGCCATAAATCTGTTTATGGCCGAGTCCGCCTCGGTATCAAAGGTATCGGCGGCGTTGAGCAGCAGCTCATCGAGCCTGCCTGTCTGCTCGCCGATTGATACAATTTGAACGAGCAATGGTGGAAAATATCCCGACTCGTTCAACGGCTCGGCCAGCGATTCGCCGCGTTTGACCTTCTCTGCCACGGCATCGATTTCTCTACCTAATAATTCGTTACCGAGTGTATCACGAACAACGCTAAGAGCCTCCAAAATAACAACGCCTCCTTTTGTCAGCGCTCCCAGCGTCCTTGCAAATCTGCCCACTGCTATCGTTCGCAGGACTGAACCTAATATGGGTATCTTCAGTTTGAAGGCATCCCACTTGAGCCTGCCTATGGTTTTAGCCCACCTGATAAAATAAAATAATCCTCCACCGAGTATAACAAGAAGAATCCATCCGGACACTGTCGTAAGCAGAGCTTTTGTAAATTCGCTTACCCCCAGCAGTATTCTTGTCGGCCATGGCAGCAAAGCACCGCTTTCGCGGATGGTTCCTATTATAGTCGGCAGTATCCAGGTTATAATGATTATTACCGATGCGAGTCCGACGCATAAAACGAATATGGGGTAGGCTGAAGCATTTTTCATATTCGTTTTAATCTTTTCATCCCTTGCTAATATCCCTGCCAACTGGATGGTTGTCTGGTCAAGGATTCCGCCTGTCTCACCGACCCTTATCATCGACAGGTATAATGGGCTGAACACCTTCTCGTGCTTGCTCATTGCCTCGGAGAGTGACTGTCCTGAGCTGACCGCATCGACAAGCTCGCCTAACATTTCTTTCATCGCCGCTTTATGCTGCTGCTTGCGGATAAGCTCAAGGCCGTTAAGCAAGGGAAGCCCCGCCTGCAGGGCTGTGCTTAACTGGGTCGTCATGGCCAGTACGTCTTTGCTATTGACCTTCCGTGAGCCAAGCTTTACCAAACTGCCGATGTCGAGCGATGCCTTCTCTGTGCCGCTTTTGGCCGGAGCTTTAGTTTCTTTGCCCAGTAGCGTTACAAAGTGGCCCTTATCCGCCAGAGCGGCCACGGCGCTTCTGCGGTCAATCGCTTCTATAGTTCCTGCAACGTGTCCGCCGCCCCGGTCAACTGCTTTGTAGGAAAACTGGGTCATTTTTAAAAACTCGTTATCTTATTCGAAATATATAAAATATCATGCGTTACTATTCCTCGCCAATACTCTTGGCGACGCGGAATATCTCTTCGGGACTTGTAAGGCCTTCTAATACCTTACTGAGTCCGTTGTGTACCATACTGATGTGGTCTGCCGGTGCGGCTTTTATAATCTGTTCGGTCGTTGGTTTTTCGGCTATCAATTCACGCAGCTTACTTGTTATTCTGAGTAGCTCGAATATGCCCATTCGTCCTGTCATGCCGGTCTGATTACACTCATTACAACCGCGACCGTGATAGAATTTTGTTTCGGATTTAATGTTCATTGAGCCGTTCAGGTTCTTAATCAGATGTTCTTCGGGATTGTAAGACTCTTTACATCTCGGACAAATCCTGCGCACCAGTCTTTGGGCCAATACCGCCTCCAGCGAGCTTGCCAGAAGGAACGGCTCAACACCCATGTCTAGTAGTCTCGATATTGCTCCGGGAGCATCGTTTGTATGGAGTGTAGAGAAAACAAGGTGGCCTGTTAATGCTGCGCGAATTGCGATGTTAGCTGTTTCCGTATCCCGGATTTCTCCGACCATCACTATGTCCGGGTCGTGACGCAGGATATGCCTAAGACCCGTGGCGAATGTAAGCCCCCTTTTCGGATTGACCGGCATCTGGTTAATCCCTTCGAGCTGATATTCAACAGGGTCTTCTATCGTTATCATTTTCACGGATGGCGTATATATCTTATTCAACGCTGCATAAAGTGTCGTTGTTTTACCGCAGCCGGTTGGCCCTGTAACAAGCACAATCCCGTGTGTTTTATGTAAACACTTTGTAAAACCATCCAGACATTCCTCGTCCATACCCAGGTCTCCAAGGCTTAGTAATGATGCCGTCCTGTCAAGGAGTCTCATTTCTACGGATTCGCCATATACTGTCGGCACGGTCGAGACACGAATATCGACTCTGCCATTATTACCGGCGAACTCTATATGTCCATCCTGCGGCACAAATCGCTCGGCGATGTTCATGTCTGCCATAATCTTGATTCGTGAAGTAATCGCCGCCTGGAGACGTTTCGAAGAAGGCGTTTGTTCCACAAGCATGCCGTCAATTCTGTATTTTATTTTTACTTCATGCTCGAACGGCTCGATGTGAATATCACTGGCACGTGACTCTATTGCTTCCAGTATTATCAGGTTCACAAGATTAACTAAAGAAGGTTCTCTGGCCAGCTCATGCAGCTTCGCCGTTGAGTATTCTCCGTTTTCCAGCCCATTCGCTTCTGCTCGCTGGTCGGCCGGTACAAGATTATCCAGCATTCTTGCTACATTGCTTCCGTAGAATTTGGATATTGCATGTTCCATCTCGAGCGGGTCGGCGTAATACCTTCTTGCGGCATAGCCGGTTACCAGACGCAGGTCTTCGAGAACCTGCAGTTGAAACGGGTCCGTCATTGCTATGGCTAATAATTGATTGTTTGTAGATAGTGACTGACCGTTTGCCGGGTTCTCTGCTGTTGTTCTTTTCTCGAATTGTAAAGGCAGGATATGATATTTACTGACTAATTCTGCGGGTATAAGAGTAATAATGTCACCGCTGATAGTAATGTTGGTCAAATCTATTCTTTTTATTCCCACCTGGAGTGCAAGTGCTTCGTTTAATTGGGCTTTTGTCACATAGCCGAGGTCCAGCAAAATCTGGCCCAGACGCCGATGCTCTACTTTTTGTTCGGCAAGGGCAAATTCGAGGTGGGACTGGTCTAAGTATGATTTTTCACAAAGTAACTGGCCTAATTTTTTCTTTTGCTGCAATTTGTTTCCCTTTGATTAATAAGAGCACGTTTTATGAATTCTTAAGTATCTATGGATAAAATTCTTACATAAATCCTCTCTACTATTATAGGACATTATCCAAGACTATTATATCAGACGCTTGAGAGTACCGTTTTGTTACAAAAAAATGGTTTTTTAACGCTAAAAACTCGCTATTCTGTTATATCCGGTTATATCCGGATTTGCTCGCTTTCGGAAGTTAGTTTTTGTGATTTTTATATATAATATGCATAAGTGTTTATGTGATAAGACTATAAGTGCATTATAGTTGAGAAAATAAATATTTTTTATATTTTTTTGCCTAAAAATCGTCAAAAATCAGTCGGTAATCAGAATAGGTATTGGTAAAGATTAATAATAGATTGGGGCCTATATTTAAGTGAATCAGTAAAGGCCCTTCTTGTTATTAGTGTTATTTGAAGATTTGATTCACAATATTAAGCTATTCGAGACCCTCCAGCCATTGTTCTGCAAAAATTTCAAGGTCCATGAAATCCACCGAGCCGCTTTGATTGAGGTCTGTGCCATTGCAATAACTGTTTGTTGTGTTGCAGTTGTTCCGTTCCCAGTGGGATGCGAAGAAGGCAAAATCAATGAAATTAACGCCATCCGGGCAAAGGAAATCTGCAACAGGAATCTGCCAAAGTAAAACGGGATAATTTGTCCCCTCACAAATTGTCCAGATGTTCCAGAAATCCCAGCTTAAAGAAGTGAATGTGCTTATAGTTTGCATTTCCTCTGTGGTTTTGCCTGTCCCGCCAGGATCTGTTAGCTGGCCGCTGGTTTGAATATCCCAGAAACATCGTAAAACATTTCCTAAGAACCTTATATTCCCCACAAAGCCACCGACGCTTCGATTGCCTGAGACACTGCCTGTTGAGTAGCATTTGTAGGCATTACCTTGCTCGACTTGTCCAGCCAGCCCACCGATATAAGTATCTCCCTCAACGCTGCCGTTGGCGTAGCTGTTGGTAATTTCACTTCTTTCGTGGACTGTTATACCTACGAGTCCGCCAACACTTCGATTACCTGAGACGCCGGCTTTTGAGTAGCATCTTTTCACCGTACCTTCACTGATTCGCCCGACCAATCCGCCGACAGACGAATTGCCGGATACAATACCGGTTGAATAACATTCGAGAATATCGCTGTCGTTTGAGCCAACCAGGCCGCCTATAATATTTCCACCTGAGACAATGGCGCGTTTCGCATAGCAATTTGTAATAATACCCTGGTCCAGATGGCCTGCCAATGAACCAACAATTCCTCCTTCTGCAAAAATATTGGGGTCAATTAATCCCAAATTTCTGATAAATCCACTAACAGAGCCGAAAAGCCCAGTGTACATTTCGCGTGTTGTAGTCAGTTTGAAGTTTGAAATTGTATGGTTGTTGCCGTCAAAAGTGCCGCTAAAGGCCTCAATAATATTATATTCTGCTGCCGCTATGTCGTTCATATCTATGTCTGCTGTAAGTATAAAGTGCTTGTTCCAGTCATCGGGATTGTTCCCAATCTCATTCATTTGTTCGGTCGAACTAATCTGATATGGGTCGGCGGCCGTTCCAGTGCCACCTTCGTATTCAGCATGAACAGACAGGGCAAAAAGGCAGATGGTAAGAGATATAACTAACTTACATTTAGACATTTTCATTCCACCATATTTTCCAGAGAATGAATAGCCAGAAGTTTTGCATAAACTGCTCATATTTGCCCTCCTTCGGAAAAGAAAGGAACAGTTTTTAAGTCATATTTATAGAAGTATAGCATTTATGGGCATTAGGGTCAAGTATTTTAGTTTTTAGGATGATTCTTTACAGAGTTCATAATCGGTTTTTTACAGTTGAGTGAGCGTAGAAAGAATTTAATAAATACACTATTAATTCTTATATAAATTAGATTGTGTATTATAAATTGTTTTCTTAAAATTAACCTTGCATTAAATTGATACTGAAAAAAGCTTTAATAATAAGTTGTTAGCGCATAGGAGGGAATATTATGCGATGGGTAGGCATTATTCTTGTCGTGTTTATTTGTGCTTTATTGCTAATCACACCTATGTACATGATTAAAAACAAAAAATCAAAAGGACTGATGCATAGTTCTGAACAAGACAATGGCAGGACTTCAGAGGTCAGTCCGGAATAATAACTATAGTTACGGATTTTTTAGAGGATTTTATAATAAAGTAAACCTAAGTGCATAAAGAAAAGGAGATAACACTATGTGGTTCAAAACCGAAGAGACCCTTACGGATGAGCAAGTTCAATCAGGACTGAGTTATGTCATCAAAGATGGTATCGCATCACAGTCTATGGGCATACTAACCGGTGGAGCATTTTTAGTTGCATTTGCTATCAAGCTTGGCGCATCCAATCTGACTATCGGATTATTAGCAGCGATTGGGCCGTTAACTCAACTGCTCCAACTACCCTCGATACTCGTTGTTGAAAAAATACGTAACAGACGAGCAATTGTCGTTATAGCGGCAGCGTTAAGCAGACTATCCTGGTTATTAATAGCCTTGATTCCTTTCGTGTTCGGGGCAAAAATAGGCCTTGCTGTTTTGCTTGTATCAATGATAGTGGCTTCAGCACTCGGGGCGGTCTCAGGTTGCAGTTGGAATTCGTGGATGCGGGACCTGATACCACAAAAAATATTGGGTTCGTTCTTTTCGAAAAGAATGAGAATCGCTACGGGTGTAGGAATAGTCTTGAGCATAGCCGCCGCGGTCTATCTGGACTTATGGAAAAAACTTCTGCCGGATTATGAGCTTCAGGGCTATTCGATACTGTTTTTTGTTGGTTTCGCTGCAGGCGTTCTGGGAGTTTATTTTTTATTCAAAACACCCGAAAAACGTATGCCCGTTGTTCGGGATAAATCAAATATCTTTAAGATGCTTATAAAGCCATTCAAAGACGATAACTTCCGAAAGCTTATCGTATTTATGTGCTCGTGGAATTTTGCAGTCAATCTGGCGGCGCCATTCTTTATGGTTTACATGCTCAGAAGATTAGGACTGAGCATGTCGTTTATCATTGGCCTTTCGATTCTGAGCCAGATATTAAATTTTGCTTTCCTGAAAATATGGGGCAAATTTACAGACAGTTTCAGCAACAAGTCGGTACTTGCGATATGTGCCCCGTTATTTATCATTTCAATTCTTGCATGGACGTTTACCACGATGCCGGAAAAG
>CAZJIR010000030.1:0-2793 GCA_964546095.1 uncultured Pirellulales bacterium | reverse complement strand
CGGGAGTGTCTCTGGCTTCGGGTAATATAAGCATGAAACTGGCGCCCGAGGGGCAGGGAACGGTTTATCTTGCGACCAATACGATTGTCAACTCAATAGCGGCCGGTATTGCACCGATATTAGGCGGCAAATTCGCAGACTTTTTTGCAGGGCGTGAGCTGGAATGGGTGCTTAATTACAAAGGCCCGTCGGGGGAGTACATCTTGCCCACTCTCAACCTCCAGCAATGGGACTTTTTCTTTGCTATTGCTTTTGTGATTGGCTTATACTCAATCCACCGTTTATCTTTAATAAAAGAAGAAGGTGAAGTCGAAGGAAAAGTCGTCATGGACGAGCTTTTTGCAGAGGTAACAGGTCAGGTAAGAACTCTTTCTTCCGTCGAAGGCTTGCGACAAATGGTTAGCTTTCCTTTTTCCGTCATAAGAAACTTAACTACAAAGATTATCAAAACCAACGACAAAACGACATCAGAAAAGGTATCTATCATCGAAGAACCAAAGGTTGAGGAACCGCAGATTGAGCAAACAAAGGATGAGGAACTACATGTCGAGGAACCAAAGGAGGAAGATACAAAAGAAACCTGAACCAATATTTCCTGAAGAATCAAAGCTTGTTGGTGGAAATTGTCGGTTTGAATTTGTTTGTTAACTATATATTGTCGAAAGGATCGGGAATGAAGAAGTTTAAAATGATAACTGTTATTATAGTTTCAGCTTTAGCTGTTATAGTCTTTATTCAAAATACTGAGTCCGTGGAAACCAAAATTCTTTTTATGAAGGTGACTATGTCGAGAGCTCTGCTGCTTATATTAACATTTCTGATTGGCTTCGTTTCAGGTGCTATTGCCACGAGTCTGCTTTTAAGAAAATCACCAAGACATGAGTCGGTAATTAAAAATACGTGAACAAAAGGGCTCATTATATCGACACAGGTAAAAACATAAGAGGATGCTAACAATGGAAACAAAGAAAACTGATATAAACAAACCTAAAGTCACAAAAAGACGCTCGAGTAAAGCCGGATTACCACCTGGTACGCTTGTTTATCTTGGCGAGCAAAAAGCCGAATCTGTAAGAATTACCTTCATTGATTATGATGAGCAGAACTTCGAAGAAAAACAGGTTACAAACATCGAGGAATGTCTAAAACTCAAAGATACCCCTACTGTTACGTGGATAAACATCGATGGCATTCACAACGTTGAACTAATTGAGAAGCTCGGCAGAGGATTTGAACTGCATCCACTTATTCTTGAAGATATACTCAGCACAGGCCAAAGACCAAAATTCGAAGATTATGAAAAATACATTTATATAGTACTTAAAATGCTGAGTTTCGGCGAAGATACTCAATCTATCGAAACTGAACAGGTGAGTTTAGTACTTGGCCCCAATTTTGTTATTTCATTTCAGGAACGCGTGGGGGATGTTTTCGAACAGGTCAGAGACAGAATCAGAAATGCAAAAGGACGCATCAGAAAAATGAGAGCGGACTATCTGGCCTACTCGCTAATCGATGCTATTGTTGATAATTATTTCGTCATCCTGGAAAAATCGGGTGAAAAAATCGAGGCTATGGAAGAAGAAGTTATCGGTAGCCCAACAGAAAAAACCGTCCAGCAGATTCACTCACTTAAAAGAGAGATGATATCATTGCGTAAATCGATATGGCCTCTTAGAGAATTAATAGGAGGACTACAAAAGAGTGAATCTCCGCTTATCAACGAAACCACGGATTTGTATCTTCGTGATGTCTACGATCATACCATACAAATTATAGACACCATAGAAAGCTTCCGTGATATGGTTTCAGGGCTGCTTGACATATATCTATCCAGCCTCAGCAACAAAATGAATTCTGTCATGAAAGTGCTTACGATTATTGCCACTTTGTTTATCCCGCTTACTTTCGTGGCGGGAGTTTACGGAATGAACTTCAAATATATGCCGGAACTTGAGTGGCGATGGTCTTATCCGATTGTCTGGCTAGTTATGATTTCGGTAGCAGTTGTTATGCTAATCTACTTTAGAAAAAAGAAATGGCTCTAATTATATTGGGGGTGTCTCTCGCCTCTGCCCTTGAGGAGAAAAAGTTATGTTAATAATATTGTTTATTATTACGTTAATTGCATCTTTCATCGTAGTCAGAATCGGGGCAATTGCCTTTCAATTGACGGGACTCGAATGGTCTTTAGCCAAGTTCCAGGCGCTGTCGTGCTTCTCAGGAACTGGTTTCACTACAAAAGAGGCCGAATTAATTACCAGTAACAAACAAAGACGCAAAATCGCTTCAATTCTGATAATATTAGGTAACGCAGGCTTTGTTATTATGATTTCTACCTTTGCCGGTTCCATGGTTCCCACTAAAGACACGATACTTAATAAGCTGTCAGAATCATTTCTACCGTTCAGTATCCCAGCTTTTTTAGTGATATGGGTAAACCTGGCCATTATTGTGGTTGTGGTATATGGCATTTACAGGGTTTTCAACAATGAACAACTTGTAAGGAAACTAACTAATATTCTCAGAAAAAAGATAATCAAAAAAGAAATCTTTCAAAAGGTATCCTTCGAAGAGCTCCTGCTGGCAACTGGTGGATATGGTATATCACGAATTATAGTTAGTTCCGGAAGTCCCATACTTGATAAGACACTTGCTAAATCACAGCTCAGGGAATACGATATCACGGTACTGGCAACTGTAAGGGAAGGTGAAACAATACCCAATCCATCGGCTAACACGAAAATTCTACTCGGTGATGAGCTTATATGCTTTGGAAAATTAGAGAACATC
>CAZJIR010000029.1:10383-14210 GCA_964546095.1 uncultured Pirellulales bacterium | reverse complement strand
TCAATCCCATTTTTGCTGGTGCTGTAAATGTCAGTGGCATTGCCAGCTTAAATTGTGAAAAACTCAATATCCCACTAAACTCAGCTGCTAAAAATCATGCTGAAATCATTGCTACAGTTTCAATAGACAAGCTGAGTTTGCAGGCTTCCGATTTGCTGGGGCAACTTTTTTCAATAACCAACATCAATCCGGGAAGTGCAGATTTCACTATTCGCCCAACCAGATTTATTTTACACCAGGGCTATCTTAGTTACGAAAATATGCAACTGGATGTTGGTGATAATCCGTTCAATTTCAGAGGCACAATAGGGATGGATAAGAGTTTGAAAATGGAAGTAATTTTGCCTTATACTACCGATGGCAGAACCATTAAAGTCGGCCAGGAATCCGACCAGCGAAGAATTATATTACCGCTTAAAGGAACTATCGATAAGCCAGAACTTGACGTAGGCAAACTTCTGGAGGGTCAGCTAAAGCAAGAATTAGAGAATCAGTTACGCAAAGGCCTCGAGGAGTTATTTAAATAATTCAAACCAGCCGGTTCTATTGTAATAATCATCACAAGTCGATAAAGATTCTTTAATTAGTCCGTGATTTTACACAGGTTATCACCTGAATCGACCGATATAATCTGGAATTGAAAGGATATAAAGATGTTTACTCTTAAGGAGCTTTTATCCACACCTACCACACAGCTCGGCAAAGCTGGCCGCTTTGCTGTCTTTCAGATTAAGTTGTGGTCTCATTGCGTCAGACTTTTAAAGAAAAACTATGCAGGTCGCCAGGCTGCGGCGCTGTCGTATCATACGATTTTCGGAGTTGTGCCACTGGCTATCGTAACACTTCTGATATTCCAGTCATTTCCGGCTTACAGCAACGTTGGTGAAAAAGTAAGAAACCTGGTCTATGAACAACTCCACCTGACGACTATTGAAATAACACCCAGTGAAGAAAATCCGGAGGAAAAAGTAATACTCACCGAATATCTTGATGAACTGGTCGGCAAATTTTTCACGGGTGTAAACAAAGGCTCGATAACCTTGTTCAGTGTGCTAATTGTTCTTTGGGCAGCACTGGCTCTATTGTCAACTATAGAAAAAACCTTCAATAATATCTGGCACGTTGCCAGAGGCAGGAATTTTCTGCAAAGAACGATCAACTACTGGGCCCTGCTGACCCTCGGTCCATTACTACTCGGCCTGGGTGTATATGCCAATACTCAATATGCACCTCTTGCAGAGATACAAAAAACTCTTTTGTCACACGCTGCTCCGGTTATGGTCTCTTATTTTATCGCAGTCGTGGCATTTTTCTTTCTGTACTTCATTTTACCGAATACGAAGGTTCAGGCAAAAGCCGCCATTTGGGGCGCGGCAGTAGCGGCTCTGGTTTGGATAGCAGCTAAAAGTGCCTTCGGATATTGTGTGACCGAGCTAAGACTGTACAGCACGGTTTATGGGGTAATGGCACTGGTTCCGATGACGGTGTTCTGGATTCATATAACCTGGCTTACGGTGTTGTTCGGGTTGCAGTTGACGTTTACCACTCAGTATCTCAAGAGTCTTGACGCGGCCGAGATCGCTGCCAATAAGACCGAAGAGTATTTTATAGCCAACGACCTTACAGTTATGAACATCGTCAGGGAAATTACTGTTGCTTTCGAGAAGAACCAGGCTCCTGTTTCACCTGAGCTGATATGCAGCAAATTAGATATTCCCGCAGAGTTTGGGGGCAAGATTCTCGACCATCTTGTCAGTAGTAAACTGATAGCCAAGACTTCAGAACCTAAGGTCGGTTTTCTGCCTGTGAAAGACCCTGCAAATATCAGATTATCTGATATATCCGAAGCGGTATCCGCCGTGGGTTTTGCGCAATCCCCGGCCGAGCAATCAGCTTCACTACAACAGATAACTCAATCACAAAGAAGCGCACTGGCTCAATACAGCGTGAAACAAATTCTTGATGCTGATGCAAATAGTTAAGATGCAGGCTGTTCCAGGTTCTATGTTAATTCATATCACGGTAGTATTTATAACAGCTAACCGAAAATCAGGTAGCCACCCCTACAATGCATAATCTTTACAAATTTACTTACCTGAGATAACCGCACAAAAGATTGCTGCCATAGTTATCATCGATCTGTTGTGCCCATTCTGCTCCTACACCTGCCTCTGTGGCATGTCCATATAGCATGATTCCGACCAGTGTGCCTGTGCCTGTGTTGAGCATATCTGCATTCAGGATTATCCGGCGCCAACGCATAGGCTTTTTATAGAATGGACGGCCCCAACCATCCAGCGGGTCCGCAGTGTAGATATAGAATGTGCTTCCGGCCTGCCAGTATCCAATTAAAGTGTTGAAATGGCCGCCATTTTCCAGAGCAACGATTACGGGAATATCATGATTAATAAAGCCCTCAATTACGGCCTTGAGGTGAGAAAAGCTTTTGAAGTTCATTCCATTACCGACGGTTATCGATATGGGCTTGGCGTCGTTTATACCTCCGCTAAACTTATTTGCGATGTAAGGCAGGCCGATTTCTCGTTCGTTGTCTCTCCAGCCAACACCGGCGCAGTGTTTTAGCCACTTTTGTACCGGTCCTGCAGCCTGACTTGTAGCCGGATCCCAGCCCACATTACCCATATCATAGCTAATTTCAAAAAACCATCCTTCATGGTCGTGAGGAATCCATCCCTGGGTGGCATCATCGGTATTTAAAATTCCGTCCGCTATCATAAAGTCTCCACCTTCGTTCCAGTCCGGTTCCCGCTGGCGCTTCTCGTGGAATCCCTCCCACATTATGTGCTCCATGGACAGGTGATATCCCACATCAACAGCACGCTCAGGCCACCATCCTGACGAAACGGGGCCGCTAATGGATTCGTCCAGGTCACAACGGAACCACCTGCGCAGGCTCGGGTCTGTCATGCCTAAATGTTCGAAGACCATATTCAGACTTCCAGGTCCACAGCTGTTGCCATACTGTTTGTGGGTTGTATGAAGAGGTTCTCCGGCCACAGCCCAGGGTCCCACACTATCGTCCGTGTCCGCGGTGCAATTATAGTCATAATACCATGTGCGATTACGCATGCGGAAAAGACCCACATCGTCGTAACGATTGTCACTGTCAAAATCACCGGCAATTGGACGGTCTCCATGGCCCCCCCATGTCGAGTGCGATTCAAAATCCGTGGTCCCATCATGTGTATAGTCATAGTACCACTTGCGCATAGATGGTCTAAACACAGCAACATCGTCGTTCTGACCATCGTAAAAGAAATCACCGACCACAGGAATATCCCCAACCGTGCCCCATGGGCCGTGCTGTTCGTCGGTCGTGCCGTTATGGTCATAGTCATAGTACCAGGTGCGATTCCCCGGGCGAAATACGCCTACATCGTCACATCTGCCATCAGCGTCAAAACTACCGGCAATGGGGATGTCACCAGGATTGCCCCATGGACCGCTGGTGTCGTCGGTAGTATTATTGTGGTTATGGTCGTAATACCACAAGCGATTACCCGGCCTGAATACAGCTACATCGTCAATTCGCCCATCGCCATCGAAGTCACCTGCTACGGGAATGTCTCCGGCCACGGCCCAGTCAGAAGTGTCATCCGTATCGCCATCATGGTCATAATCATAATACCAAATTCCCGTAGTCGGACGAAATACGGCTACATCATCACAGCGACCGTCGCGGTCAAAATCACCGGTAATAGGTCTGTCACCTCCATCGGACAGCAAGATAACAGCTCCGGCCGCCCGGTCCGCCAGTAACTGCCTCGGATTGCTTGTAGTCTTATGATAAGCGATTACACCATTAC
>CAZJIR010000029.1:0-10373 GCA_964546095.1 uncultured Pirellulales bacterium | reverse complement strand
GATATAGACCCAGTTATTATACGGATTATTATTATCTACATGCTCCACATTTACCGGGTCGCTGGTATCTCCACAATCCGTGCTTGCAAGCTGACCGGGCCAATCGTCCCAGTGGGCGTTAGGATTAACCGCAGGTATTTGTCGACACCAGAAACTGTCATATCCCGGGCCGCCGTCGATTGTATCATTGTGTGTTCCACCTATTATTGTATCGTCTCCGAAGCCTCCAATCAAAACATCATTACCCTGGTCACCCATTAGAAAATCATTGCCGTTACCGCCATCCATAACATCATCACCAGGCCAGCCCGATAGAAAATCATCACCATCACCTCCATCCATGGTATCTGAACCTTCCTTGCCTTCTAAAAGGTCGTTACCATTATTACCGTACATATTGTCTTCAAGGTGTGTTCCCAGCAGCTCGTCGTTACCGGAGCCCCCATATAAATATACTTCAGTGAATGTGAGATTTGTTATGCTGGTAAACGCAATGCCCTCTTTGCTTACATCACCGACAGCCTCGATATGGTCATTGCCACCTTGTCCGTTGATTGTGAGGCGACCTCTGTCCATGTTGTAATTTCCTACTGAAGTTGCTCCTGAGCCGGTTTTTGTAACGACACATATCTTCATCGTGCCGGCATCATTAACAACTCCGAAGTAGATTACGTCATTACCGCTGGTCGCTGAGAAATTCCGATCCCCGCGAGCTACGGAACAGACGGTAAGCATCCCGCTTAAGACAATTAATCCGATGATGGAAGTGATTTTATTTCCCATGATAATCCTCCTCATATAGTGTTTTGAAGCGAGTAACCTTTTACAGTTCGTGTATAAGTTTGTGCTCATAGAGACGCTATACCGCGACTAATTTACCTCTGAAGTGCTAAATAGTCAACAATCAATTTTAAATAAAAGAATAGAGCCGTTACTATAATGAGGCTAAGATGTTGACTTCTAAACGAATAGCTAAAATTGATTAAAAAAAAGGTTTGTTGCTTGGTAAATAAAGAACGTACCGAAGAAAAACAATGCCGCTGAGCAAATCATTAGCACTATTCGCATCCCGCGCGGTCCCAGAAGTACCGAACCTTTGAAACTTGCCAGAGACAGAATTTGCAGCCAAATCAAATCCACTGACCAATGTGCTAAGGCGAAAAGCCCAAAAGCCCAGATTCCCCATTGTTTGGCCTGGGTTGCTAAAGCCAGTCCAACCGTCGCCCACCATATCAGAAAATATGGATTGCTGGCTGTTAGTATAATGCCGGCCAGAATCGGTCTGTCCGTGAGAACCTTGGACTGGTTGTCCTCTTTTGCTTTCAGGCTTAACAAGCCTTGTATTGCCATCAGTATCAGAAAGACACCACCTGCCAGCCCTATAGCAATCTGTACTTTCGGTATTTCGAAGTATTTTCCAAGGCCAAGGATTATCACAATCATTAAAGGAAATTCGATAATACCATGCCCAGCGGCTAAAAGCGTACCGGCCCAGCGATTGCGCGTGCCCATCTTTATGACAGATGCGGTTACAGGCCCCGGCTGCATAGCACCTGAACAGGAGATAATCAATACCTGAACTAAAAAAAGTAGTAATGCCACGATGTCACTCGCCGATGATTTTCACAAGAACTCTCTTTTTTCTTTTGCCATCGAATTCGCCATAGAAAATCTGCTCCCAGGGTCCGAAATCGAGTTCGCCGCCCGTTACGGCCACTACGACTTCCCTGCCCATAACGCTGCGTTTTAAGTGGGCGTCGGCGTTGTCCTCGAAACCGTTGTGATGGTACTGGGAATATGGCTTTTCCGGCGCCAGACCTTCCAGCCAGACTTCAAAGTCGTGATGAAGACCGGCTTCATCGTCATTAATAAATACACTGGCTGTAATGTGCATTGCGTTACATAGCAGAAAGCCTTCTTTGATGTTGCTTTCTTCAAGGCACCGCTCAACCTCCGGCGTGATGTTAATATATTCGCGTCTGCGCGATGTATTGAACCAAAGCTCTTTTCTATAACTTTTCATAGTTCTTATTTCTCCCAACCCAAAGTAAATTAGAGTTAGCTTTTTATCTTATCTAATCTTTTCCTGGCATCTGGGTCTGTAGTAAAAATTTTTTCAAGCTCTTCACAAGGATACTCATCACAATATGCACAGTTCTCAATGTCCTTATCTTGTGCGCATTTTCTTATCTTACACTTACTGCATCCTGAGAATAATCTTCCGTTTTCTGACTTACACCCATCACAATCGGTAACATCTTCAGGTTTGTATTCTTCGCCGTAATGCTCTTTAATTTGCCTGGCTATCTCAACTCTCATTTCATGTTTTTTTTCTTCGTCCTTTTCCCTTGTTGCCAGGTAAATCGCACATTTATCACAGATTAGGCCGCAATACGACAGGCTATCTTCCATTTTTTAGACTCCTTTTTAAGATAAATCTGTATCAAAAGGCAAACTCAGGTGCAATCTTATAGTTTTATCGAGGGACGCAGCAAGCCAGCGTTTTACCGGCGTTGTCTCCCCTAAAGATGCAAGAATATCGCAGTCGATATTTTTACTTGCCTTATTACCATTCCCAAAAACATTAAGCGTATTCGAAATAGCTCTCATTCTGTCGCAAAGGAGGCTTAGCTTAATATTTCGCATGCAGCATGCAAGTGGTTTCTTCGGATGGAGGTCTCCGCCGATTGCCTTGAGGATAATAACAAGCCCTCCAACAAAGTCCCAGTGACATGGCATCAGCAGGTCTATGGCAATAGCCAGAGATACCCCTGATTCATGGCCATCAACAGTATCGTGTATGATAGTCTTCTTTGTTTTTTTGAGGAAGGCCAGGTTATCTTCGTAATACTTTTCAGGCTGGTATGTATCTGGCTCACTAAGGCCCACGGGGTCTATAGTTAGCCAATGATAGATATAGTCCGGGTCTAGCGCTTGGCTAATCCTGTCAACTGCCCGCTCAACCTGCCATATCTTAACAGGGCTGGCTTGCCCAATAAAGCTCAACAGTTCATTTGCAGAAACACAGCCGACATTTAATTTCATGTCCTTAATTGTCGGATTATTGCACCATTGCGAAAGTATTTGACGGGCATTCTCCAGTTCTTTCCTGCGCTCGGGCGGCCGGGCCTTCGATTGCTCCAGGCAGTGCCCGGCGGCGATAGACTTAATAATATATTCTGCCTCTTTATCGGCTTCATGATAGCATAATTCGAAACGCGTGATAATTTGCCTTATTGCTGTCGTCTTGCTGTCCAAAGGGGATATTGCATCTTCCATCGCATCAATTTCAGGGAGTTCCTTATCTTCAATATAGCTCTTATCATCAGGCGCATAGCAGTTCAGCCAGTAAGGTCTTAGATTACCACTCATAAGCGGAATCCTTTTTAGATATTCTTTTTTATTGCTTTAGCAGTTTATGATAGACCTTTTCGATGGTATCGACCATGGTCTCCGGCGCGAACTTTTCTTTTACAGATACTCTGCCGTTCTCACCCAGCTTCTTTCTTAAATTATCGTCTTCTATTAACTCTGTGCAGGCATTTGTTAATTGCTCGATATTCTCAGGCTCAATGAGTCTTCCGGTATTGTCATTCACAACTTCTTTTGCACCATCAACATCAAAAGAAATGGCAGGCCTGCCGCAAAGCATAGCCTGCGGCAGTGTTCGTGCAAGTCCTTCCCGAAGTGAGCAATGAACAAGAATGTCCGAAGATTGTATTGCAAGGGGGATTTGGCTGGGAGGTAAAAGCCCCGTGAATTTGAATTTATCAGCTAATCCAAATTCACGAACCTGTTGTTTGTAATGTTCGGTCAAATTGCCATCCCCAACGAAAAGCCAGATACACTTTTGATATCGTTTCGAAAGCTTTTTAGCAGATTCGATAATATATTCGTGGCCTTTTAGCATAAACAGCCTCGCGACAGTTATAAGCACAATCTCATCTTCATCAATTCTATATTTACTGCGGAAATCCTTGATACGTTCTGCTGAGATTGGTGTTAAGAAATCATCTTCATCTATGGCAGAATAAGCTGTAGTAAACTGTTCGGCTCTGCCTATTCCTGCGGCCGTTGCCTGCGTGGTCATCGCATCGGCGACGCTTATAAAAAAATCCGTTCTTTTAGCAGCGGATTTCTCGACAGCTATATAAAACTTGTTTAACCACTGGCTTTGATAATTATGAAAGGCCAGCCCATGAATTGTGTGCACTACCGCAGGCAAATTCTCCGCCCATTTTCCTTTTAAGCCATAACCTGCAAATCTACCCAATATCCCCGCCTTGGCTGAATGTGTATGAACAACATCCGGCTGTAATTGACGAAGAAGTTTTTTTATCTGTAAGTAACTGACAGTATCATTATAAGGATTTATCGCCCGGCGAAGCCTGTCGAGAACCACTACCTTATAATCCTGTCCTTTTGTCTGGTTGAAAAGTTCACCTTCAGGGCCGATGGACGGTCCTGTAATGAGGGTGACATCATGACCTCGCTGTGCAAGGAGTTTACAGGTTATAAGAGTGTTCTCCTGAGCCCCACCAAGAATCAACCGAGTTATAATATGAACAATTTTCAATATTTAATCCACATCAGACATAACCCCTGAGGCGGGGCGATTGGTCCCGCTGCAGTTCGGTTTTTGGCCTCTAAAATCTCATCCATCTTTTCCGGTTCCCATCTTCTCGCTCCTACCTCAACTAATGTGCCGACGATATTCCTGACCATATTATACAAAAAGCCGTCCCCTTCGACATCTATATATATCCATTTGTCATCAGCGGTGGTTTCACATCGAAAGATTGTCCGGATGGAACTCTGTCTTTTATCTGCGGCTGATGCGAAAGATTTAAAGTTTTTTTTACCGATAAGTAGTTTTGCCGCCTCGTTCATTGTAGCTACATCTAATTTTTTCGGTATATGCCAGCACTGGTTCAGACGAAGGACATGGCGATATTTGCCTGTATAAATCGTGTAGCGATACAGTTTGCTGGTTACGCCGCTCATCAGGTCGAACCCTCTGGGCATCTCTTCAGCAGCGGTAACGACAATATCATGCGGAAGTCGGCCATTGATTGCTTTAGGGAAGTTCTCTGTCGGAATAGGTGACTCAATCTCAAAAAGTGCAACTTGTCCGAGTGCACTAACACCCGCATCGGTTCTGCTGGCGCCATGAACGTGAGTTCTCACTCCGACAAGATTTGACAGGGCCTCGACAAGCTCGCCTTGGATGGTTCTTCTTCCCGGCTGTATCTGCCAGCCGTGATATTTACTGCCATCGTACTGTACGGTGAGTTTTATATTGCGAACGGCCATTATTACCGGTTAGAGCAACTTTTCCGCGATTTGAACGGCATTCAAAGCCGCACCTTTTCGCAACTGGTCGCCGGCGACCCAGATATTAATGCCGCGGTTCTCAGGGATAGATTCATCCTGACGGATTCGCCCAACGAAAATATCATCTTTGCCTGAAGCATCAATCGGCATGGGGAACCGATTATGCTCTCGGTCGTCCAGCACAGAAACACCTGGTGCCGTACTTAGAAGGTCTCTGACTTGGTCCGGAGTAATCGCCTCGGAGAACTCAAGATTTATACTCTCACAGTGAGCTCGAAATACCGGGATACGAATGCACGTACAGGTAATTGCAATTTCAGCGCAGTCGAAAATCTTTCTGGTTTCATTGACCATTTTAATTTCTTCGAGATTATATCCATTCGGTCCAAGCGCGGCGTTGTGGCTGAATGCATTAAACGCTATCTGATATGGGAAGGCTTTACAAGTAGGCTCTTTTCCATCCAGAATCTCATGTGATTGACTTTCCAGCTCAAGCATCGCCGATTGTCCAGCACCACTGGCCGCCTGGTAAGTGCTCACAACCATTCGTTTGACAGGATTTGCCTTATGCAAAGGCCAAACCGGCACGATGCCTATAATCGTTGAGCAGTTCGGATTTGCGATTATGCCTTTATGCTCTTTGATTGCCTGTGGATTTATTTCTGGTATCACTAAGGGGACATCAGGGTCCATCCTGGACGCCGAGGAGTTGTCCACAACAACCGCACCGGCTTCGACCGCGGCGGGCGCAAACTCCTTGCTTCTGGCCGCACCGGCACTGAATAATGCTATATTAACGCGGGCAAAGCTTTTCTTGGTTAGTTCTTCGACGACATATTCTTTGCCTTTGAACTCTATTTTCTTACCAGCCGACCGGCTGCTTGCCAACATCTTCAGAGAGTCAAAAGGAAAGTCTCGTTCTTGAAGTATTTTCAAAAATTCCTGTCCGACCGCACCAGTTACTCCTGCGATTGCCAGATTACAGCTCATACCTAAAAACTCCTCGAAATTCTCTCAAAACAAACATAAAGGCAGTCAAGCTAACGACTGCCCCTTACAGTTCCAAAGATATAATTGCGGTATTATAGCGTTTTTATCGACAAAATGCAATACCTGTCATAACATTTTTCTCTTTAACCGATGTGCTTTAAAACTCCTTGTTCATCATTCGACATTAGGCATTCAGCTTAGGATTTCATCCGGACTCGTTCTTTGCCAGACCGCCGCCATTACAGATGCTGTAATTATGCAGATAAACACGAAAATTGCTGCCGGTATCGCCGTTTTTTCACTGAAATGTTTTAATGCCAGGACTGTTCCCAAGCCGGCGTTTTGCATTCCAATCTCAATCGCCAAAGTCCGACGCCTGCGAATATTCATTTGGAATAACGACCCAATGCTATATCCGCTCACCATACCGTAAATATTAAGTATCACTGCCGTTGCCAGAACAATGCCGGTGACTTGTGCCAAACGGTCCTTATTGAGTGCTATCACCAGCGAACAGATAAATATGATAAACGTAACCGATATCGCGGGAAAAACAGGCAAAATCTTTTCAATTTTCTCTTTAAGGTAGTGTCTTACACCAAATCCAACGAATAATGGCAGTATTACCATTTTTATTACACTGAACATCATTTGACCGAAAGGAACTTCCAGCCTCGACCTTGCCAGAATGAATGTCAAACCCGGTGTCAACAGTGGACACAACAGCGTGGAAACAGTTGTCAGTGAAACCGAATAAGCCGTGTCGGCTTTGGCAATATAACTCATTACGTTGCTTGCCATTGCTCCTGGCGCCGAACCGGTCAGTATCAATCCGACCGCAATCTCAGGCGGTAAACCGAAAAGCTTGGCTAATACGAATGCCCCTAACGGCATAATGCTGAACTGCGCTGCCGAGCCGATTAAAACGATAACTGGTTTTTGTGCGATTCGCCTGAAGTCTTCGATTTGCAGTACCGCTCCGATCCCGAACATTGTAAGCGCAAAGAACCAATCCATCCCCGGCTTTAATCTTACAAAAGGCCCCGGCCAAAAGTACGCCACCACCCCAAATGCAACCACCCAGATTGCAAAGTACTTTGTATAAAAAGCTAATATATTTTTCAGCATGCCGAAAAGTATAAATCCACACTCGTCCGGTGACAATCTAAAAAGTATCTAACCTCTGATTTCGCACAGGATTTATCGTTCTTACACTCAAATCAAAATATCTTTATAGTCTGCGCAAAATTTCTTTCGCTTGCATGCACTGCAGTGAGTTCCCCTCCAGATATTATCAAACTGCTCCATAACTTTGCTCACTATTTTTTTATCATCGGTTATAATGCCGGCTTCGAAATTTCTTTTGTGTTCACTTTTGGCCCCCATCCCGGCGCCGGTAAGATTTGCACTGCCGCTGTAAACGAGATCGCCATCAATTACCACGGCTTTTAAGTGAACTCTCGGGCATAAGATTCGTTCCATGCCTTTTATCAAATTCGGATACTTATCAAAGTCTCTTCTAAAAGCTACTCCCGGCTCTTTCGCATGCAGCAGTCTTATTTCGACGTGTTTTTTAACTAAATCGGATAAAATCTCCAAAAACGGGACCATCCTTCCATTCTTTTCTACGTGAAGGTCTTTTAAGTCGGATGTCGCTATCCAGACGAACTTGCGTGCCTTATTAATTCGCCCGTAAATTACTTGTTTGTATATATCCCTGTCTGTAATGAATTCAAGCATTTCTGTATGAACCGAATTAATCAACCATCATATTTTAGTACAAAACTTTCTTTTTTGACATTATTTCGCCTAAATTGATGCGTGCTTGTTCAGAAAGCCAATGTATTGAGACAACTATATCTTATGTAGTCGAATTTTTTCCGTTCCCGGATATATTTTAAGGATTTTCAATACCTGACTTGAGTTGACGAATTTTATTGAGGCTTTCAACAAACTGCTCCCTTGCCTTATCAAGATAGGAATTTACCTCGTCGATATAGCCGTCGGCCGAAGCCGACCATACACGGTTCAGATACCGTTCACCGGCGGCAAAGCAGCTCATAACGTCACCGTACGCGGCAAGGCCGTAAGAATGAGCGATACTTTCACGGGCGTCCACAAACATCTCAATATCTTCAATAAACATTTCATCAATCCGAAAACGCATATCGTATGTGTGAACCGAGTGCTTGTCGGTATTGAGTTTATTGATATTGGCTACGATTCTTTCAAGACTGCTGTCAACAGCCTCAATCCTGGCAGTGACATGATGCTCTTTTCTGCTGTGGCGCATATCTTCAGCCCTGATTGCAACCACTCCCGCCACTCCGAGACCAAGCGTGGGTATATACCACAGCCACCTGACGGTATTTTCATCGACAACCGTGGCCAAAGCCGCTGCAATGAAACCAACTGTAACCATTATAAAGCCGACCCATTTCATAATTTGTCCTTATCACCCCTTCATTCCTGCGATAATGGAATAGATTGCGAAGCCAACTCCAACAATGCCTTCCCCGATTATCAAACCCGCCGCAATGGGAATGCCTACCTGCTCACTGAAGTGCCGCCCCTTTGTTTTATCACTTACCATTCGCAGAATTGTACCGATAGTATAAGTCAATACGATGCTAAATGGCAGATAGAATCCAAGTCCCACCTGAATTCCGAGGCCGCCGATACCTGTTGCGCTTAGCAGCGCTCCTAAGCCTGCACCGGCCAGATATTTGAATACGGGAACATCCCCTGAGAGAATGCCTTTCATCATGCTTGCCAGTGCGGTGCCCTGCGGTGCGGGCAGTTTATCACTGCCAAGACCGTACGCTTTGTGCAATATGAACAACATACCTATCATCAGAACAGGTCCAAGCCATGTCGCGAGAAACTGTCCTATCTGCTGTCTTTTTGGAATGGCGCCGACCAGATAGCCCGTTTTCAAATCAAGCATCAGGTCCGTGGCCTGGGACATTGCCATGCACGTGGCGGCCCCAACCATGACCGACGATATAATGGCCGCCTTGTCACCGAGACCACTCGAAATCACAATCAGGATAGTCACTGCGATAAGTGTCATGCCACTCATAGGTGACCAGTTTGTACGGCCTATGCATTCGGAGAGAATGACACCGGCCATCCATATCCAGATTGTGCCCAGCACAGCCATCACTATACCTCGCACAATACCCATTTCCTTAACAGATAATACCGCAACAATTCCCAAGAGAATGACCGCGCCGACGATGCCCACATAGAGCAACTTGATTGGCATCTCGTCCTTTGAAAGTGCAGCACCTGTTTTAGCTGCCGATTGCATGCTGCGGATAGCACTGACAATTAAAGGTAAGGCCAGAGCAATTCCAGTCAATGCACCTCCTACGAGCATTCCTATACCTACCGGCCTGAACAGTACTATTCGCAAATACTTCGGCATTGACAGGTTCTGTTCCTGCAAGCGCTCGGCGATTACCTGAAGTTGTTCCGGCGAAGGCAATAGGTTCATCTGGGCCAGTATTGGCGCCAGAATCCAGTAACATGCGTAACCCCCGATGACGAAACAAAGACCTCCTTTGCCTGCAATGAATGCGATTCCTACGGTCAGCAACGAGACAAACCATACCCCGTTCATATAATCAGGCATTCCAATACTCTGGCCGATATGCCAGTTCTCAAAGTGCGTGAGCTGGGTAATGAAATGCAGCGTTCCACTGATTGCAATACCGATTACGAGGAGTAAGGCCTTTCGAACGCCTGCGCCGGGTGATTTCAGGACGGTTGCTACGGCAACGCCGCCGGGATAGGTAAGCCGTTCGAAATCAATCATCTGCTTGCGGAGCGGGATGATGAAAGCTATGCCCAAAATGCCACCGGCGATGCAGCCAAAGGCCATAAGATATGGATTAAAGTCGGTTTCACCCAGGATAAACAATGCAGGTACGGAAAACATGACCCCAGCAGATGCGCCATTCACACTGCTTGCGACGGTTTGGCTGATATTATTTTCGATAATGCTGTTTCGCCGGAGAATACCCCGGAGCACGCCGAAGCCGAGA
>CAZJIR010000028.1:0-14416 GCA_964546095.1 uncultured Pirellulales bacterium | reverse complement strand
ACGGCTGAGCCTGTAATTCCACTACTTCCCGGCCACTGGGCCACACCGCCGCTTGGGTAGTTACACCACCAGAACTCAACACAAATGCTAACAGAGTAATCCACATACAGTATTTCCTCCACATGATATTATTCCTTAAAAGATTGGAACGATTCAACTCATGTTGCAGATATTGTACCTGTTTGACCCCTCGTGTCAAACCAAAGTCCGCATTGAGCAGCGATACCACTTCTATTGTTATGGTGATGCAATGGCTGATTGTCTGACCTCAAACAAAAAACAAGCCTCCCTGCCTTAAGACAAGAAGGCTTGCTTATATTACGTTTTAATGCGACAGCACAATATTACTTGTACATCTTATCGAAGTTATTCTGGGCGCTGACTACTGCCGCCCTCATCATATCTTCGGCCTTGGCGGTCTCGCGATTAGCCAATGTCTTCATCAATGCCTTTGTATCCAGCTCTTTTGCGGCTTTCTCGCATGCTTCCCAGCTCAGGACGCTTCTGATGACCCGGTCGATTCCCTGCTCGGTGTTATCATAAGCTCGCGTTTGCATGTCGTGGCCTTTCCAGCGGTTAAAGCCTGCTTCCTGAATCAGTCCGGCGATGGCAACGTTCATGCCGTTAATTCTGGTTCCATGGTCAATGTCATATTTGCCCGGCCCGCCTAAAATTATGCCATCGTTGTAGCCCTGGCTGTTCAGGTGCATGTGGACCATCGCGTCGTTATCCAGTTCTTCAACGGTATCATAAACATGGTCAAGCCCTATCATTTCGGAATGGCCAAATTCCTTGTTCACGCCTTTTTTATCTCTGGAGACCCCGAATTCCTCTTCAATCTTTCTCCAGAAAAGAATTGCGCTTGCCACGGTCGGGATAAGCATTGCAGGGTGTCCTTCGTTTGGCTTCGGTTCGAATCCTATGTGAAGACTTCCGCCCATTTTTTGCTCGTATTTGCACAGCCCGGCCACGCTTTCCTTTAGATTCTGATACATCTGCTTGATGCCGATGGTGGCGATATCGTAACCGAACGAACCGTTCCAGATGATAAGCGCCGGCGCCTTGCTGATGTCCGGATGCCAGGCCTTTTTCAAAGTTCCGTATGCCAGGTCAACCGTATTTGTACCTAAATCTTCGGCGGCCTTCCGCTCATCGGGGTCAAGCGATGCTATCCCGCCATATGCAAAGTGGCTGTGTGCACCTGGCGTTATCATTGCCAGATACAGCTTGTTTTCCACCAGTGCATCGGCTACCGCCGCAGCGTTGTTATCATCGACCTCTGCATCGTAGTGCATCTCGATTCCGAGCTCGACATTCTCCGGTAGCCGTGGAACGATTTTTTCGGCTACGAGTTTAATCATCTCCGGCGTTCCGAAACTGCCGCCCCATTCCGGCCGCATATCGCCGGGCACGAATCCGCCTTTGCCCGGATTAAATGTCCATCTGCAAATACTATGTAAAGACTTCTCTGCCATTCTAAACTACTCCTTTCTTATATCTCACTTCACGAGATATAGCTTACGTTTTTAATTGATGTTTTAAGATTTCTTCCCAGTTATTATACGCTTCCTGATAAGCCTCTGCTAATTTCTTATCAGGTTCAATACTTTTTACCGGCTCCAGACCTACAAAGGCATCTTCGGGACCATTGTAAATCCCTGCACCTATTCCCGCGCCTCTCGCAGCTCCCTGCGAACCATCGGTATTATATAGTTCCACAGTAGCTTGTGTTAAGGTGGCAAAGGCCTTGGCAAACAGGGGACTCAGGAACATGTTTGTATTTCCGGCCTTTACGGTGGTTAACTCTATCCCTATATTACTCATTATGCCAAGACCATAATTCAGCGCAAAGACAATTCCCTCCTGGGCAGCTCGCAGGAAATGAGCCTTTTTATGTACGTTAAAACTCCAACCGTGAACGGATGCGCCGATATTCCTGTTTTCCAGAGTTCTCTCGGCGCCGTTGCCATAAGGAAGTATTGCCAGCCCATTAGAGCCGATTGCAACTTCGGCCGCTAATTCGTTCATCTGCTCGTAGTCCAGTCCTTGGCCGCCTACGAAATTGTGTTTCAGCCAGCTATTGAGGATTCCCGTTCCGTTGACGCACAATAATACGCCACATCTTGGTTTGTCCGCTGAATGATTGACGTGGATAAAAACATTGACTCGCGAGAGTTTGTCGTAGTTTTTCTTGTCGCTGATTCCATATACTACACCTGAGGTGCCGGCGGTGACGGCTATCTCACCCGGCTCCAATACTCCTAATGACAGGGCGTTATTAGGCTGGTCACCGGCGCGATAGCTTATTGTGATCCCGGCCTTAAGGCCTAATTCATCGGCCGCCTCTTTTGTTAGCTCACCCTGGACCGAGAATGTTGGTACGGTTTCAGCTACCAAATCCTTGGAGATTCCATAGTTGTCAAGAACAAAGTCCGCTAACCGGTCGTTCTCGAAATCCCACATTATTCCTTCGGACAAACCTGAAGGTGTTGTTTTTATCTCGCCCGTCATTTTCATTGCGATGTAATCTCCGGGCAGCATCATTTTATGAATCTTCGAATAAACATCCGGCTCGTTATCTTTGACCCACTTTAATTTCGACGCCGTAAAATTGCCGGGCAGATTGAAAAGGCTCTTAAGGCACTTTTCCTTTCCGATATCCGTCGCCGCCTGCTCGCCTATTTGCACTGCCCTGCTGTCACACCAGATTATCGAAGGCCTCAATACTTTTTGGTTCTTGTCCACGCAAACAAGCCCGTGCATTTGATAGGAAATTCCGATAGCTTTTACATCGCCTGCTTTGAATTTCGCTTTGGTTTTGATTTTTTGTGTTGTCAGTTTGACATGTTCCCACCATGTTTTCGGTTCCTGTTCAGCCCAGCCGAGTTCCTTTGCGATAATCTCTAATTCCTTGTCGGGCGAAGTCGCAGTAGCTAACATTTTACCCGTCTCTGCGTCTATCAACGTAGCTTTTATCGATGAGCTTCCAACATCGTATCCAAACAATAGCGCCATTTACATAATCCCTTTCGTATTAACTTCAGGCTTCTGTGATTACTGTAATTTTTCACTCGTCTCCGATTGGGGAGCGGAAGAACATCCAAATTATAATCATCTCGCCCAGATATGCAAGGGTTGTTTCCCGTCATTCTTGCCCCCAGGTCTTAATTGAGCCCGGTGTTATTAAAACGAACCTACAGCAGTACTTTCAAGCTTTTTGGGATATTCCTGTTTCCGGCTATTTATCTTGTGGATTGCTCTTTGATATCAACGAGTCCAACATCGATATATTGGCCTCCTGTTGTCTGCCGGCAATGGACAGCTATGCAATTTTTCCCTGTTTTTAGCGTTTTTACTGCTTTTTTGTCAAGTCTGGCTCGAATGTAGCCCGTCGTGTAGTTTTTCAGATTTGCGACAAGTTGACCATTTATGTAAACCTCGGCATCTTCATCATGATGGATTAAAAGCAGGGGTTTGTTCAGTGATTTATTGTCCAGTTCGAACGTTCGGCGAAGCCAGATATCCGAGCTGTTCCATTCGGTGCCAATCACGGCACCGGGTGTTCCTTTGGAGCCGAATCCGCCTTTACCTGTCCGCCAGGCAAAGTCGTCAAAATGTTCCAGTTGCCAGCCGTCACCTGGTTTAGTTGTTGTGTATCGCCAGGTCTGTCCCTGCGTTTGTGAGGCCGGGACAACGGTGTTGGTCACAGGTGGAGGCAGATACAAACGTCTGTTGGCTGCCCCGGTTTTTTCAACGTCCATTTTTATCATGGCCCGGTCATAAGTCATCAGTCCGTTGACTTCGATTTCCACATCAGTTGTCTGAGTGTAAACGGCGGCGCTAAGGCCTTCGCCGATGAGTAAGCGGAGATTTTCAAGAAGAGCCAAGTAAGCATCGGTCAGCTCATCGCGCGTTTTATAACTGCGGTACCCCCAATTCCTTTCATCCTGCCAGGTATGTCCTTTGATTGGTAGTCCAAGGCCGCCGAACTCACCAAGCACGGCAGCACGACCGGCTTCATTTGGTGGTTTCGCGGGGCCGGGATAGCTGTGAATGTCATGGATATCTCCAACGCGGCGGTCTGTCCAGCCGCTGGCGCTGTTCACCAGCCTAGTCGGGTCGAGCTTCTTTACCAAGTCCACAATTCGAGGAGTATCATATTGTCCCCAACCTTCGTTAAACGGCACCCACATTATTATGCTGGGATGATTGCGAAGGGCATTAATGACGCGCGTTAGTTCCAGCTCGAACTGTCTTGCCGAGCCTTCGCTGCGTTTGAGGTCAGGCTCATCGCTGCGAATATGCCTGTCACCGTTGGGCATATCCTGCCATACCAAGAGACCTAATTTGTCGCACCAATAGTATAGACGTGCAGGTTCAACTTTGACGTGCTTACGCAGCATGTTACAGCCGAGCCTTTTTAATACCTCGATGTCATAGCGCAGTGCTTCATCGCTTGGCGCTGCGTAAAGTCCATCAGGCCACCAACCCTGGTCGAGCGGGCCATATTGAAATAAAGGTTTGTTGTTTAAAAATAACCGCGTAATACCGTCTTTATCTTTGCCCAAGGAAGTTTTCCTCATGCCACAGTAGCTTGTTACTTCATCGATTTTTTCGCTGCTATTATTTTTGAGTGTTACTTTCAGTTCATATAAAAATGGTGAATCGGGCGACCACAGTTTCGGCTTTTCAATCTGTAAAACGATTTCTATCCCGGCCAGGCCTTCGTTCTTTGCCTTTGTGAACCACCCATCCTTAGCCTCTACCTCAGTACTATAGCCGGGTGTTTTCTGAGAGCACAAAACTGTTATTCGCACTGTTTCAGCATCGATATCCGGAACGATTTTCAGCGCTTTAATATGCGCCTCAGGCACCGGTTCCAGCCATACCGTCTGCCAGATTCCGGTTACTGCTGTATACCATATACTGCCGGGCCTTTTGACCTGTTTACCTCGCGGCTGGTTGCCTGTGTTCGTCGGATCCCATACACTCAATACAATTTCCTGCTGGCTTTTATCTTTTAGCGCGTCGGTGACATCGAAAGTAAACGGGTCGTATCCACCACGGTGTCTGCCGACCTTGTTGCCGTTGACCAATACTGTTGTGTCCCAATCAACTGCGCCGAAGTGCAACAGTATGCGTTTGCCTTGCCATTTTGTTGGGATTTCAAATGTGCGGCGGTACCACAGGCGATTTTTTTCACCCACGGCTTTTCTTACTCCTGATAAGGCCGACTCGATGGGGAAGGGGACAAGAATCTGGCCATCGAAGGTTGCTGGTTTTTGACGGTCTTTGGGCACAATGGCATACTCCCATAAGCCGTTGAGATTCAGCCAGTCCTTGCGAACCATTTGCGGGCGGGGATATTCGGAGTGGACATAATCCGGTGAGACATTCTTCGCCCATCGGGTCATAAGCGGACCTTTGGCCGGTTGCCAATCTGCCCGTAAAGTTGAATAGATGCATAAGAATGTAAGTAATATTATGCAAAGCCGGATTTTACTTTGCGCTCGAAACCATGTTCTGATGTTCTGAGTTTTTAGTTTTGAAAGTTGAGTTCCAAATTTAGTTGAGTTCATTTTTTACCTCCTTACGAATCGCTAAATTTTAATCGATAATTAGTTTCTGACGTTTCCGGCTGCTAAGCTGAGCCTGCAATCTACTCCCGCCAGAGGACATACCAGAGATATTTGTACTTAGGTTATTCGCAAAGGTTTGATTTTGCAATGAAATTTCATCGGATGAGCATTGAAAAGGTCTTTATGAAGGGGAAATAGTCCTTGACGTCGACGGGGCTAATTTGGTACAAAAGAATTGATAAGGCTTTGATAGATATTTGTTGATTCCGGGCATCTGGAGCGTGGGGATTCTTGGAGCGGCTCGAATATAGGAGGAGTTATTGTGCAGGATACGGGGTTGCAGGGAAACTTTTTGTTTTGCGGCATAGTAATATTACATTTCGATTAGTGTCCATATTTAGTTTTTAGGGAGGACTATTATGTGTAAAAAACTAACCTATTTGACCTCTTTTATTTTAGTGTTGGTTGCTTTCCCACCGGTAATCCATGCACAAGTTGAGAATTTATCTTTAAATCCAAGTTTTGAAGAGGACGAGGTTATTTTAGATGACCCGGACTGGTTTCAATGGGCTACCTGGGGTTATGAAAGCGGTTTAAACAGCACCGTTGAAATCGATGAAACCGAATCCGTTGACGGCACAAGAAGTCTTAGGATTGAACCGACAGGAAACACCGACTGGTATTTCATTGTGCTGAATCTGCCCATATCGGTCGACATAAACAAGGACTACACTGTCAGCTTCTGGGCCAAAGCAGAAGCGCCACGTCCCCTGACCGTACAGATGAAAGCAGAGGATAACTCTATTAATGCCTGGGGTGCAACAACCTTTGACCTGACGACCGAATGGGCAGAGTATCACTATAGCTCAGAAGTCCTGATTGATACTATAAAAATCGAGATATTATGTTCCAGCTCTGAAGTTCTATTCTGGTTGGACTTTTTTCTTGTCTATGAAGGACAGTATGTTGCCGGCATTGAACCATCGGGAGTATCGGGCCGATTTAAACCTTCCAATGCCTACCCAGCCGATGAAGCGGTAGATGTGCCTCGTGATGTTGTCCTGAGGTGGACACCACCCTCATTTGCCGCTACGCATGATGTGTATTTTGGAACTGTGTTCGATGATGTTAATGATGCCTCCAGAACAAATCCGCTGGACATACTGGTTAGTCAAAGCCAGGATGCTAACACCTATGAACCCCACAGCCTTCTTGAATATAACCAGACTTATTATTGGCGCATTGATGAGGTAAATGACTCTCCTGATGACGATATATATAAAGGCAATGTCTGGAGTTTTACAGCAGAGCTCTTTGCTTATCTGATTTCTGGTCAGAATATAACTGCAATGGCTTCCAGTAGCGAACAAGGTAGAGGTCCTGAAAATGTTATAAGCGGCTCTGGCTTGGATGAAAGTGGTTTATTGCATAATAAATTAGCCGAAGGAAATATGTGGCTGAGCAACAGAGACGGAGAACAGCCGACCTGGATAGAGTTTGAGTTTGACAAGGTTTATGAACTTCACCAAATGTGGGTATGGAATTCCAACGAAAGTCTTGAGCCGGCCATTGGTGTAGGAATCAGAGATGTTACTATTGAATATTCTATTGATGGTAACGACTATACAACATTGGGCGCTACTCATGAATTTACCCAGGCGCCCGGTGCAGACGATTATGCTCATAACACTACTATTGAACTTGATGGAATCGCAGCAAAGTTTATCAGGTTTACAGCTAACAGCAACTGGGGAGGCATCCTGAACCAATTTGGTCTGAGCGAAGTACGTTTTCTCTTCTTGCCTGTTCATGTAAAAGAGCCTAATCCAGCTTCCGGAGCAACAGATGTTGCTCTGGAACCAATCCTTAGCTGGATAGCGGGAAGAGAGGCGGCCGAACACAACGTTTACTTTAGCGATAACGAGCAGGCTGTGATAGATAGCACAGCCGACATAACTACCGTAACTGAAAACAGCTATGGCCCCCTGGACCTCGATTTGGGTAAGACCTATTACTGGCGAGTCGATGAGGTCAATAATGCCGAAACACCCGGTATTTGGCAAGGTGATATATGGAACTTTACGACATTCGAATATTTTGTCATAGATGATTTCGAGGATTACAATGACTATGAACCTGACAGGATATTTGATACATGGATAGATGGATGGGGTGTTGCGACGAACGGTTCAACAATAGGTTATGAAAGTCCGGAATTTGATGCTGGAGAACATTTCGTCGAGACAAATATTGTCAACAGCGGCTCTCAGGCAATGCCGTATTTCTACGATAACAGCGTCGGGAATTCTGAGGCAACTATGACGCTGGATTCTCGACGAAACTGGAGTGAAAAGGGTATCGGTACATTGACTCTCTGGTATAGGGGCAATCCTGCAGGCTTTGTGGAAGACCCTGCGGGCACATATACAATAAGCGCTTCCGGTGCTGATATCTGGGGCACGGCTGATGAATTTCGCTATATATTCAAACGACTGTCCGGCCCAGGCTCGATTGTAGCCAAAGTAGAAAGTGTAGAGGACACAGACCCTTGGGCCAAGGCCGGAGTAATGACTCGCCAGAGTCTTGATGCAGGCTCGAAATTCGCCGCAGTGTATATCACTCCCGGCAACGGATGCAGTTTCCAGGGTCGGTTAACTATAGCCGGTGAGGCTACTGCCGACACCGACGTAGCAACCACTGAGCAAACGGCAATCACGGCCCCCTACTGGGTAAGAATAGAACGTGACACGTCCAACAACTTTAACGGTTACTACTCTAATGACAGCACCAACTGGATACCGATGTCATGGAATCCACAGAGTACCGCAATGCCTTCGGATGTCTATATAGGTCTGGCAGTAACCAGCCATAACTCCGGTGCGACGTGCACTGCTGTATTCTCCAATGTTCAGACTACCGGCACAGTTAGTCCGCAGATATGGACGCAAGAGGCCATTGGTGTGGATATGCCCAGTAATAATGCTGAACTGATATATGTGGTTCTCGATGGCAGCGCTGTGGTCTATAACGATAATCCCAATGCAACACAGACAGATGAGTGGACGCAGTGGAACATCGACTTGCAGGAATTTGCAGACCAGGGTGTAGAGCTTACCAATGTCGATACGATTGGCATTGGATTCGGCGACAGGGACAATCCCCAGCCCGGCGGTTTGGGCGTGGTTTACTTTGACGATATTCGTTTGTATTCTCTGCCGCCATCAGAGCTGATTGAGCCCTGATATTGGTATTCTCCGGGCTGAAAGGTTAAAAAAAGGAAAAAAGATAGAATTGCTATTTCAGCATGTCTCAGGGCTTATACTGAAACGGTATAGGCCCTTTTAATATGGTGGTGTCTATCACAAAAAGGGGAAATAATTCTTGACGTAATAGCAGGTAAATTGGTATAAAATAAGCAGTGTTGGTCTATGTAGAAGTCTGTCCTGAGCGACACCGAGGGGAGCTGTTAGCTGCGAATGTTTGTGATTTTCGGTTTTTGAAGGAAGGAGGAAAAGTCAAATCGGAGAGGTCTAATACTAAGTAAGGATAAAGCACGAGTGTGTATTTAGTAAGTTTGCAATTTTTTTATCGATTGTTTTATTTAAGCTCTTTTTTTTAAGGAGGACTGTTATGTCTAAAAGACTCATTTATTCATTTCCTTCCGTTCTGATATTTTGTTTAGTCGCCGGTCTTGCTTATGGGCAACCGATTAATATCAATTTTCAGTTGCAGGGCAGCAGCGTGCCGGAAGATTATTTGCCCGATTCTGGTGAGGCTTTTGCCGACCGCGGTAATGGTTACAGCTATGGCTGGGACATGGACATACAGGGTGACGCGCGCGAACGCAACACTACGTCCGACCAGCGATACGACACACTGGTGCAGATGCAGGAGGGAGAAGCGCGGACGTGGGAGATAGAATTGCCCAACGGTGGTTACGATGTGTTCCTCGCCTGCGGTGACCCGTCGTACAACGACCAGATTTGTACTATGGATGTGGAAGGTACTGTTCTGGTAGACCTGGACGGCAGGGACAACTTCGACGAGTATAATTTGACGGTTATAGTAAGTGACGGCCGTTTGACTATCCAGCCTGCGGCCGGGGGTATCAAGTGCAAAGTTATGTTCGTGCACATTATGCGCATTGAGCTGTTGAAGGCCCATGACCCCGACCCGGCTATTGATGCTCTGCACCTGGATACATGGGTGAGTGTTAGCTGGTCGCCGGGAGACCGTGCGGTCTCGCACGATGTTTACTTTAGCGACAATCTTGATGATGTCAGCAGCGGCGATGCCGAGGCATTCCGGGGCAACCAGACCGATACATCTTATATTGCCGGCGATCTCGGATATGCTTATCCTGACGGCCTTGTTCCGGGCACGACTTACTACTGGCGAATCGATGAGGTCAATGAGTCAAATCCCGACAGCCCATGGGAGGGTGACGTCTGGAACTTTACGGTTCCCGTCAGGACGGCTTATAATCCAGCCCCTGCTGACGGCGCCATATTTGTAGAGCCGGGTGCGAGTCTGAGCTGGGAAGCCGGTTTTGGCGCGGTGCTGCACACGGTGTACTTCGGCGATGATTTTGATGTTGTAGACAATGCCACCGGAGGTGCCGCTCAGGAAGCAACCACCTATACTCCCGACCAAATTGCAAAGGGCACAGTTTACTATTGGCGGGTCGATGAGACTGATGATGTCACCACCCATAGAGGCGAGGTCTGGACTTTTGCGACAGTACCGGATATTGAGATTGCCGACCCCAATCTTCTTTGCTGGTGGAAGTTTGACGAGGTTCAGGAAGGTACAGTTATAGATTATTCAGGCCATGACCATTTTGGCACTGTTCATGGCGTATCGCTGATACTGGACGGCCGGGTGGGCGGCGCACTGGACTTTGACGGCTCCGGTGATTATGTGGTTGATGAAGATGCCGAGGATTACCTGAACGGCCTGAGCGCCCTGACGGTTTGTATGTGGATAAAGTCTAATTTGACAGGCACGGACCGGGGGTTCATAGATTGCGAGCAACCGGATGGCAGCGACCAGATGATTACAATGCGCTACGACCTGTCCGGCGGCAGCTATGGAGGCAGGAACGTAATTAAGATGGCGGTGACGTCAACGCCGGATTGGGAACAACAATTAGAAAGCTCCAGTAATGTTCAGACTACCGAATGGCAGCACGTTGCGATGACATGGAGCAGCGGGGACGTGATAAGATTATATATTAATGGAATAGAAGATACTTCGACGGGCCGTACCGAACCGAATGATGCAGGCGGCACCACTACGGATTGTACGACATTACTTATAGGCAAGGGCGGTAAGGACCTGGGTACCACCGCCGGGTGGAATGGTCTTATCGACGATGTTCGCATATACGATAAAGCGCTTGCTGTAGATGAAATAAGTCAGGCTATGAGAGGCGAGGCGGACCTTGCCTGGAATCCGAGTCCTGCTAATGGTTCGACGCCGGACATCAAAAACGTGCTGCCTCTTAGCTGGTCGTCCGGAGACTGGGCGGCCCAGCACGATGTGTACTTTGGGACCGATTTAGATACTGTTGCCAATGCCGATGCATCCGATACGACTGGGATATATCGTGGCCGCCAGACCGATACGAGTTATACTCCTTCCGAAATCGTTGAATGGGGCGGCGGACCTTACTATTGGCGGGTCGATGAATATAATACCGACGCTACTATTAGTAAGGGCAAAGTTTGGAGCTTTATAGTAGCCGACTTCCTTCTTATTGACGATTTTGAAGACTATAATGACTACGAACCTGACAGGATATTTGATACCTGGATGGATGGGTATGGCGTTGAACAAAATGGTTCGACGGTCGGCTATGCCGACCCGGATTTCGAGGCCGGGGAGCATTTCGTCGAGATGAGTGTTATTCATGGCGGCTATCAGTCGATGCCGTACTTCTATGACAACAGTTCCGCTGGAAACTCAGAGGCGACTTTAACGCTGGAACATTTAAACGACTGGACAGAGTATGGTGTTAATACATTGTCGCTGTGGTTCAGAGGCAATCCGGCCGACTTTATAGAGGAACCGGCGGGAACTTATACGATTGCCGCCACAGGCGCAGACATATCGGGCCTGAATGATGAGTTCCGCTATGCCTTCAAACGGTTGTCCGGTGCTGGCTCTATTTCGGCGCAGGTGGTCAGTGTTCAGAACACCGACGAATGGGCCAAGGCTGGTGTGATGATTCGCCGGACGCTGGACCCGAGCTCGCCGTTTGCGGCGGCGTACATCACGCCCGGTAATGGATGCAGATTCCAGGGCAGGCTGGCTTTAGGCGGGAATGTCACCAGTGACACTCCGGTAGCAACACCTGAGCAAAGGGCAATCACGGCTCCATACTGGGTGAAGATAGAACGTGACGACGCCGGCAGCTTTAACGGTTACTACTCCAATGACAGCGTCAACTGGGTGGCGATGTCGTGGAATCCGCAGAGTGTCTCGATGCCATCGGATGTTTATATAGGTCTGGCGGTGACCAGTCATAATGTTAATGCGGCGTGCAAGGCCGTATTCTCCGACGTTCAGACAACCGGTGAGGTTAGTCCACAGACGTGGACACAGCAGGCTATCGGTGTCGATATGCCAAGCAATGATGCTGAGCGGATGTATGTTGTTCTTAACGATAGCACGCTGGTTTACAATGACAATCCGAATGCGGTATTGATAGATGAGTGGACGCAGTGGAATATCGACCTACAGGCGTTTGCGGACCAGGGTGTGGACCTTACTAATGTCGATACGATTGGCATTGGATTCGGCGATAAGGGCAACCCCCAGCCCGGTGGTTCGGGCCTGGTTTTCTTTGACGATATTCGTTTGTATTCTCTGCCGCCATCAGAGGTGGCTGAACCTTGATATTGGTATTTTCGGGGCTGGAAGGCTAAAAATAGGAAAATAGATAGAGTTGTTATTTCAGCGTGTTTCAGGGCCTATACCGAAACGTTATAGGCCCTTCTAATTTGACGATACCAGTTGCGAAAAAGACGAAATAACTCTTGACATAAAAGCGGCTGATTTGGTATAAATAATTAAGCAGGTTCTGTCTATGTATAACACGTCCTGAGCGACGCCGAGGGGGGGGTTAGCTACGAATGTGTGTGGTTTTCGGTTTCAGAAGGAAGGAGGCAGAGTCAAGTCATTAGTGTCAATCCTAAGCAGGAATAAAGTGTGAGTACATATTTAGTAAGCGAGTAATTTTGTTATCAATTGTTTTATTTTAACTCTTTTTTTAAGGAGGACTATTATGTCTAAGAAACTCATTTATTTCTTTTCTTTTATTCTGGTGTTGAGTTTGGTCACAGGTCTTGCTCAGGGTCAGTCTGTGAAAGTCAATTTTCAGACGTCGACCAGCGATACGCCGGCGGGTTATTTGCCTGATGCCGGTGCGGCTTTTGCCGACCGGGGCAATGGCTTTTTTTATGGCTGGAGTCGTGACATAGGGGCCGATTCTCGTGACCGTAACAACTCAGTCGCTCCTGACCAACGCTGGGACACGCTGTTGCACCTTCAAAAAGGAGAAGATGCTATCTGGGAAATTGAGCTGGAAAATGGTGAGTATGAGGTGTATATCGTATGCGGAGACGCTGGTTACTCCGACCAGACTAACAACCTTGATGTGGAAGGCGTGATTTTAACCGACCTTGACCCTCAAAGCGGCAATTTTGATGAGTACACCACGACGGTTGTAGTTGAAGATGGTCGATTGACTATTATGCCGGCGCCGGATGCCGATAATGCCAAGATATGCTTCGTAGACATCTTGTCCCTGATATTACCGACACAAGCGGTTGTTCTGAATCCTCAAGATGAAGTTATAGATGTACAAAGGGATGTTGTCCTTGCCTGGGAGCCGGGAGATAATGCCCAAACACATGATGTGTACTTGGCGACAGTTTTTGAGGATGTCAACAATGCCAGCAGAGGCAATCCACTGGATGCGCTGGTCAGTGAAGGTCAGAGCGCAAGCACTTATGAGCATGAAGAGCTTCTCGAATACGGCCAGACATATTACTGGCGGATAGATGAATATGACGGTACTGAAATACACAAAGGTCTGATATGGAGTTTTACGATTGAGCTTTTTGCTTATCCAATCACCGGTGAAAATATAATTACCACAGCTTCCAGCAGCGAGGCGACTAAAGGTCCTGAGAATGCCGTGAACGGCTCGGGACTTGATGAAAGTGGTTTACTCCACGGTAATGTAGGAGACAACAATGTGTGGTTGAGCAGCCGGGAGGGAGAGCAGCCGACCTGGATAGAGTTTGAGTTCGATAAGATTTATAAACTTCACGAGATGTGGATATGGAATTCTAACGAGAGCCTGGAGCCGGTCATCGGTTTAGGTATGAGGGATGTTACTATTGAATATTCGGTTAACGGCGTTGACTATATGACATTGGGAACTACTCATGAGTTTGCTCAGGCGCCTGGCTTGCCCGGCTATGAGCATAATACCACTCTCGAATTTAATGGATTAGCAGCAAAGTACGTTAAACTTACAGCTAATAGTAACTGGGGCGGCCTCCTCGCTCAATATGGTCTTAGCGAGGTACGTTTCTTACAGATACCTATCCATGCGAAAATGCCGGTTCCTGATTACGGAGCAACAGGTATCGCTTTGGAATTGAATCTCAGTTGGAGAGCTGGAAGGGAGGCGGTTGAGCATAATGTTTACTTTAGCGACGATGAGCAGGCTGTGATAGATGGTACGGCCGGTTTTACAACCGTGAGCGATACGAGCTATGGCCCCGTGTCACTTGATTTAGGCAAGACGTACTACTGGCGGGTCG
>CAZJIR010000027.1:0-14575 GCA_964546095.1 uncultured Pirellulales bacterium | reverse complement strand
CGACCTTCTTGAAAAAAAGCAGGATAACGACCGAATCAAACCTGTCATTTTGGCAACTCGCGCAGATGAAACTTCTTGATATTATTCTGTATAAGCGTATAATATATTATTTAAATAATAGAATCAAAAAACTCAGGGCAAATCCCATGGTTAAATCAGACCCAACAAATTTAGAACAAATCCCAGGTGTAGGTAAAATAATCGCTCAGGATATGCGAAATATCGGCATTCACACTATAAACCAGCTCAGGAATAAAAATCCTGAGCATTTATATCGAAAACTTTGCAATTATAAAGCGAATCCTGTGGACAAGTGTGTACTTTACGTGTTTCGATGTGCTGTATATTTCGCTTCAAATACCAAACACGACCAAAAATTATTGACATGGTGGAATTGGAAAGACAAAAATTAAACCTCTAATATCAACTCTGAGATGTGTGTTTATTTTCTCAATTCCGGTGTATCCGGCTCAATATGAACTGTAATATTCACCGGCCGGGCAATTTCATTATCCAGAGCATTTTCCAGACTTTCAGCTATTTCATGAGCTGCCGCTATATTTAAATCCGGGTCAACAAGGATATGCAGGTCCAGAAAAATCTCTCTGCCGACCGTGCGTGTACGCAGCTTATGCCACTGCCGTATTGAAGAATCCGAATTAATTATTTTTTTTATGTGCTCGATTGTGGCAGTATCGGTAGAACTTTCTGTCAGCTCACGCAGGCAATCTCCGATTATACGAACACCGACAAAAATTATCATCAGCCCTACCGCAATCGCAGCGACCTGGTCGCCATGACCAAAACCCAATTCCAGTGATAAAAATCCTATCACAACCGCTACTGAACTAAAAGCGTCACTTCGGTTATGCCAGGCATTCGCATAAAGTGCAGGACTATGAAATTGAATTGCGATTTTTTGTGTGGCTCTATAGAGCCACTCTTTGGCGGCAATTGAAACTATCGCAGCTATAAGAACTTCAAGCCGGGGGGATGTAACTTCGTCTCTGGCTATGGCCATAGTTGCGTAGTAAATCATTGCTCCCCCCACAAGAATTAAAACTAATGCAATTATACCAGCCGAGAAAGTTTCCGCTCGCCCGTGGCCATAGGGGTGACTCTGGTCAGGCTCTTTGGAACTAAGATACAAGCCCAACAGCACAACCGCATCAGTCGCTACATCAGATAGTGAATGAATACCGTCGGCTAATAGTGCCAACGAACCTGCTAACAAACCAACGATGACTTTGATAACAGACAGACCAATATTTGCGACAATGCTAAGATATGTGATAGATTTTATTTGCCTTTCGGCGATTATTTGTTTGCTGTTGTGCATTAGGATATTGAACCAACACTTCCTTGTGTATTTTCAAAACCAAATCTATACATACTTTAGCAGTTTTTAGGCTCTTTGCCTCAACAATAATCCTTTACAGACTCATTATTACTGGTTCTTAAGCCCAGCCAGCCATCCGTGGCATCAAGCTTGGAACCAGTAAAAATATCTTTTCGTCAAATGTAAAATTTGTTGCGATTGTAACTTATCGTGGTTAATTTATCTTTTCTCATGCTTTCTTTCACGAGATACACAATACGCACGATGAAACACGAAAATTAATTCAGTTTGCAAACGTAAATCTCGTTTACAAACTCAAGCTTGCCAAGCTCTTCAATCGCCTTTTCATCGGGTTCCTTATCGAGACTGACAGCCAGAACAGCTTTTCCCTCTGCCGGCTTTTGGCCGACACCCATCGTGCAGATATTTATCTTATGTTTGCCACAGAGTGTTCCGACCGCACCAATAACACCGGGCTTGTCGTCATTAAAGATAACCAGAACCGCCCCCTGCGGCGTCATTTCAATATTGAATCCATCGATTTCAATAATCCGCAGCAGCGCCCCACCAAAAACAGTGCTGGTCACCGCACGTGTAACCTTATCCGTAACGACATTGGCACTGAAACTCGCAGCCACATCCTTGGCCTCGGTATTTTTAGTCTCATCGATGCTTATCCCGCGTTCTTTAGCCAGGACCGGCGTATTAACCATATTCAACGGCATATCAAAGTGCTTTTGCAGCAGGCCAATTGCAAAATTAAGAGTAACCTGCTCAATATCCATCTCGGCAATCGTGCCGCGATACTGGACCTGAATATCCTTGATTTGGCCCGGCCCAATCGTACTCAAGAGGCTTCCAACTCGCCGGGCAAGCTCCGCATACCGGCTCACAATTGGCGCCACCGTGCCGGTTGTCGATGGTGCATTAAGGGCATTCCTCACCGGCCCGCCTTTAATAGCATCAACGAGGATTTGAGCCGCTTCGACAGCAACTTCAATTTGGGCCTCCTTTGTGCTGGCTCCCAAGTGCGGCGTAACAAGGCAATTCTCAAATTCCGTAAAGCGGGTATTTTCAGGTGGCTCCTTTGGATACACATCAAGTGCAACTCCGGCAATACGCCCCTCGGCAAGAGCATTATAAACTGCATCTTCATTAATAATCCCACCGCGTGCGCAATTGAGTAAACGAACAGTCGGTTTCATCATTTCTATCTGTTCTGTGTCAATCATATTCAACGTCTGTTCATTCCTCGGCACATGAACGCTGATATAATCGGCCTGCTTGTAGATTTGTTCTAAGCTATCGCATATTTCAATGCCCATCTTTTCCGCATCAGGCGGCGCTGCCAACGGGTCAAAGCCTAATATTTTCATATTAAAGCCTTTAGCCATTTCTGCAACAGCCATACCTATCCTGCCCAACCCTATCAAGCCGAGCACTTTATTGTTCAACTGATTACCCATATATTTTTTCCTGTCCCAAGCCCCGCTTTTTAGGCTGGTACAGGCCGGCACAACATTTCGGCTCATCCCAAGCATCAAAGCCATCGTATGTTCAGCGGCACTTAGGGTGTTACCGCCCGGTGTATTCATTACCAAAATTCCTTTCCTGGTCGCTTCTGGTATATCGATATTATCGACCCCAACACCCGCCCGTGCGATTCCCTTGAGCTTGCCGGGATTGGCTAATACTTTCGCCGTGACCTTCGTACCACTTCTTATAATTAAACCATCGTATTCACCGATAATCTTAGCTAATTCATCTTCGCTGATACCGGTTTTAACGACAGCCTCGACTCCATCCGTCAAATTGAGCAAATCGATTCCTTCCTGTGCAAGTTTGTCTGTGATAAGAACTTTAATCATTGTCCAACTCCAAAAAACTTTTACTTTCAAATTTTAAAAACCGTATTTTAGCCGGATTTCGAAAAAATTGCAAGCATAAGAAGAATTCATGATTGCCTATTTTGACTTTGGCTTTGTTTTGCATAAAAAGTCTGATTTGTCGAATGTTCTTTACATTTGTAAAGGGGCTTATAGGCACGTAAGTATTTTGTTTTTCGATGGTTATTAATGTTTGATGCGTGTCGAACGCGATTAATGATATTGAAAACGGGCAAAATATTATCGGACATTGCGGGCGTGTGGAGGGAGGGATGTAAAAAAAGGGGATAGAGGGTAGAAGTCGGAAAGAGATAGAGCGTGTGGAGACGGAGAAGAGGATGAAGGATAAGAAGGGGCAGCGAGGGAGGGAAATGCGTCGCTTGTCGCTCGTGACTCGTCGCTCGATTTTGGATTTTAAATGCTTAGAGACCGTTAAATGGCTCATTGTTTATTCCTCAAAGGAATTTCACGAATATTGACCATTTAGACATGAAAATGAAATGTCTCGTCGCCTGCTGGCCCGTCTGAAGCCGGGTAAACTCCATTAGCCTGCCTGTCCCCTAAGGGGCAAGCTAACAGGTGGGTATTATACCATATTTTAACTCTAAAATCAATTGAAATCGAAATTAATGTCCGTGACTTGATACTAGTTGATTGTGCTGCCGGAGGTGTAAGACAGGGTTTATCGTATAGCGTACAGCGGATAGGGTTTGAAGAGAAAATTAAAAATGAAAATGTAAATAGCAAAACCACAATGCAAAATTTAAAAAGTGACATTTCCGCCGGAGGCCTTTCGATTGATTATGGATTAATAATTATTGATTATCTAGGGTGATCATCCACTTTTGCTGATATAGGAATGCATCTAGTCCTTTTAACTAATCAAAAGGACTATGAGCGTATTAAAAATATAGGAGTCTGGGTTTAATCCATCTAAGAAAAACCGGACATTCGACGTAGGCACATAGATAAGAAAAGGCATTTTTAATAGCATTTCTACCGTAAGCCAGCATGAGGTGCCTTATAGGCACGTAAATAATAGAAAGCAGTTTGAATAGTATTTCTACCGAAGGCCAGCATGAGAAACATACAGTATTACGAAGTCCCGTTAGGGACGAAGTGAATATAAATGGTATCGAACGAAGGTAGAAATACGTTTTTACCATCCACTTCATTCACTGTGTTCACTCAGTGGCGGCCACTTGTTGGTCTTCGACCAAAGTGTTTGCGAAATTCATCTACACGACCCGCAAGATAGTCAGGAACTGGTTCCCGTTTGTTCATTTGTTCTTGAAATTGGATATATCTTCGAGACCATTCCTCACAGCTCGGTAATAGAGGTTTAAGGCCTATATTCATAGCTTCTACGCCAGCCGTTGCCGCAAGACAAAAAGCATTAACACAGTTGTGTAGCTGCAAAGCATCGAGGGAACCACCGAACTGGCCGGCAAAAGTGATACCTGTTTTAAGTTCCTCCCCCTCGCAGAATGTAGTCATAGCGGATAAGACAGGTCCATGGCTAGCATGGCCGAGTCCTGCCATGACTCGCCAGACAGACCAAAGGAACGAACGAAGTTTCTCTGGAAAAGTCTTTTGTTCTCTCAAGACTGCACTGCCTGTGCCGTCACCTCTATCCCAGATACGCTTGAACTCCGAATACTCTGCTGTGGCTCCAATCGCGAAAATTGAGGCCTCAAGTGCGGATCGGGAAAGTGAAAAAGCGATGCGCGGGTGACAATTAACAGCAGCAAACCAACCCCAAAGAAGGTGATCGACAGAAAAACAGGCAAATGAAAGTACTAAGTTTGTTGGTGCTTTCATGTCTCTGTCGCCAAGCATCGAAAGTCCCGCGAGTTGTAACTCAACTGACGGTCGAAAAACCTTAGTTTCGAGATCAGAAACGATTTCTGCAGAGGGAAGTGGTGTGTTGAGAGTGATCCAATCATGATAAAGTTCGCTCGCATGGGCAAATGCTTCTGTTTCGGAAAACGAGCGGGTAACTTCAGTTCGATTAGGTATTTTCATTTTAACCATCCTATATGTGCACCTAATTGTTGACACTAGCAACAGAGCGTAGCGCCGTCCGCTGCATTACGTTAGGTTGTTAGGGACAGTAGACAATTTTTTATGTATTATCCCAGCCATTAATAGGTCGATATCTATTTCTTTTAGAATGCAAAATTATTCGTTAGTGCTTTCTCTCTTTATGTCTAAATTACCACTGTTAAACTCAACAACTCTCTTCCAGTTTATAACACCATCATCACAAAACTCTTTTAAAAATTCTTGGGTAAAAAGATTGATGATTTTGGCCCGTTGCTTCACAAACTTTGTATTGTGTTGCTTTGCTCGGTACCCTAACGGCTCGATAATGTCTGTATAAAGATTCTCATTCTCGCTTATTAGATACCAGAAGTTCTGCCCTACAACTTTCAGGTATCCGTGCAAATAATTTGTTTTCGTTTTGCCATAACAGATGCCCAAAACCGGCTGCACATTGTGAATGTGTTTGGACTGTTTAAGGACTTTCAAGATCAATTCCCGTTGCCGGCGATTTCTTCCCTCCGGTTGTCTTGCTAGCTATGAAGATGGCTAAATTCTCAAGAAAATCACCAAATATTTTTTCTTCCGAGGAAGATAAAAAGGCATCTAGAATACCCCTAACAAGATCACCAGCGACTGTGATGTTCTTGGCACGAAATAAATATGGATTCTTTTTCCTTAACAGTGCTTTTAGGTTTATTGACTCCAAAGTGCTTAATTTATTCTTATGAAATCCTGAGATATTGGTGTTCACGAAATCATTTACGCTGGCAATGTCTAACTGTTCCATTTGAAGCTCCCTTGGACAGCCATCTCCCCCAGTTTTTCCATAGCCATTTCACAGTACTCCTCACTACAATCTATGCCTACATAAGCTCGCTCGAGCTTTTTCGCAGCTATGGCAGTTGTTCCTGAGCCAACAAAAGGGTCTAGAACAACGTCATGTTTCTGTGTAAACAGTTTGATAAACCACTCGGGTAAAGCCAGTGGAAACGCGGCACTGTGGTTTTTATTACCACATTCAGTCGCCATGTGCAAAACGTTTGTGGGGTATGCCATATTCCTACCTAACCAATTTGAAATGTTCTTCCCGAATCCACTATTGACCTTCGATTCATCCCGTCTTTTGTCGGTTTTGCTAAGATTTCTAAGCCGTGTTTTTGCCCAATCGCCGGTTGGAACCATTACTGCTTCTTGGTACATATTGAATTTTTTATGCTTATTGAATTGAAGACATCTTTCCCACGCGTCTCTGAATCTGTTGGGCCATTTGCCGGGATAGCAATTCTTTTTGTGCCAGATAAATTCCTCTGTCCAGAGCCATCCCTGCTCTTTCATTTTCGCGATAAGATCGATAACGTACGTATGTTTTTCGCCCCCTACGGTTTTTTCTTTTATGTTGAGGACAAATGTTCCGGATGGCTTCAAAACTCGTAAGAATTGGCTGGATTTCGGAAGAAACCACTCCACATATTGGTCCGGGTGTACGCCGCCATATGTATTCTTGCGACAATCAGCGTACGGTGGAGATGTAAAAATTAAATCGACACAATTATTTGGAAAATCTCTCAGTACTTCTTCACAATCGCCGCAAATTATTGAATTTGTTTGAATACTCTCAACCATGGAACAATATAAATTAAATTTTGATTAAAAACAAATACGTTCTCATAATCTTATTAGGTTTTGAGACAGTGTACATGTTTCCTTTTATTGAATTCTGACGTATTTGAAATAGGATAACAGGAAACTTGATAACAGTCAAGAGAATGTAGAATTGCGAATTTAGAAGATAAACATTTCTGCCGTAGGCCAGCATGAGCATCATACAGTGATTTAAACTGGTGCGAACCGAAGGCAGAAAGAAGCGTTCGTATCTCCCATTCGACTGCGCACCTTGGGCACAAGCACCTTAGGCACAAGCTCAGGACAGGTCTCGTGAAGCGTATCTCGAAAAAAATTAAATATAAATCAGTTACCTGCCGCTAATGCCCGAGCCAATGTTACCGCCCAGCCGGCAACAATAATAATTATGAGAGCTAAAATTATATATCTTACTTTTACTTCTTTGAAAAAACGCTCAATAAAACGAAAATATAAACCAGAAGCGGCTGTAAAAAGCGCCAGCAAACCAATCAACACCAGCAAGCAACACAATAGCGCCCCTGCCGGCTGGATATAAAAAGCCTCGGAAATTTTACCCTGTGCGAAGGCAAGTGCCGTTGTAGTCATTCCACAAGTAGGACAAGGCAACCCGAATCTCTGCTTGAATCCGCAATAGCCGAGCCACCGCCCCATATCAACTCCATAATGCCCCGCCAGGCCAAAGACCATAAAGAATCCGATTATCGCCAGGCAAACAATCGCCGCTGCAACTCGCTGGCTGGACGTTGCCCTGCGGAAAATTTTCCACTTATTTACCTGTTGGCTTACCTGCATAACTACGTTAGAATAGAGCAACAAATAACTTCTGTCAAGAAACCGGAAGACTGGCGTTAGTAACTGAAAGAAAAAAAGAGAATCGTTTATGTCTTTAGAGCAGAGAGATTTAAGCAGAATGCTGGAAACAGCTATCGTAGCGGCACGCCTGGCCGGTCAGCGCGCAATGGAAGAAATCGATTTCACCAAGGCTTCGGTGAAAAACACCGTTGAGCTTGTAACCCAGGCCGATGGCCGATGCCAAAAAATAATCATTGACCGAATCAAGGAAAACTATCCCGATGACGGCTTTATCGCTGAGGAAGGTGACCAGGGCAAACCATTCAAGCAATCACCAAGAGGCGACCGGCAGATATGGTGGGCAATTGACCCGATAGACGGCACAAATAATTATGCACATCGTTTACTCTTGTTCGCCATTAGCATTGCGGCTTTATACGAGGGTGAACCGATTGTTGGCGTGATTTTTGAGCCCGCAACAGATTCTATGTTCACCGCCGTAAAAGGAGGCGAAGCACAATTGAACGGACGGAGAATAAATGCGAGCCAGGATACAATAAATGAATTTTCAAGCATAGGCATGGATAGTCATTTTGAAAAAGGTGTGCCAAAGTGGGCACTCAAAATCATTCAGCAGACACGATATCGAAACTTAGGCACGACCGCCCTGCAAATGGCATACGTTGCAAAAGGCAGCCTTATAGCCACTATTACCCATACACCCAAGCTTTGGGACCTTGCGGCGGGAACCATAATCAACGAAGCAGCCGGAGCTGTCGTTACCGACTGGCAGGGAGAAAAAATCTTTCCTCTTGACTTGGAAAATTACGAAGGCCGACCGTTCAACTTGCTGTCAGCCAACAAAAAAACGCACCAAAAACTTTTAGAAATGATAAAATCTTAGCCCCACAATCAACGCGGGTCTGGCACCGGGTGTAACGCAAGGATTTTTACTCTATCACTGGGGGAATTGACCTGACTTCTGTCGAATATTGCCATAACTCTTCTCTGAGGACCATCAACGCCGATACGCACAAGAATATAAGCCGTAAAAACATCACTTCTCACAGTAACAAGATTACTAATCCTCGCGAAAATTACATCCCTCTCTTCAAAATCGCTCACCGCCCTATCACCCGGTGTAAGGTCGGGAAACCAGCCTAAATCCACAGTACTATACAAAGGGTCATCAGCATAGTAGCCCATCTGTGGAACCTGCATGATATCACTGATACTCTCAAAACCTTCCGCAACCGTATCTCGATGCGCAACTATCGCCTGGGCGATTGCAGGCGTAGGCTCGATTGGAGGCTGCATCCACGGTAATTGTTGTATTACAAACCACGGAGCAGTATTTATATTTATCCGACCCTTCACCCTTGTATCATAAACTCCCTGCCCCATAGGTCTTGGGTCGATAACTGTTAGATATTGAAAAAGATTCGCAAAGGCCGGGTCCAGTAAATTAATTCTAACAAGTTCCTCTTCGGGCTCGTCCGCCAATTGCTCACCAATTATATCGCAGGGATCGGCGCCGGGTCCAATCTTAAGAACCTTTGTTATATCACCTACCGAAGTAAAATCACCTACAGAATGCGAAAGATTGTAGTTCCTTCGTGTTGAACTTATTCCATTCCCTCGGCCTAATGTTTCCGATGCAGACTGCAAAACCTGATACACTATATTCCAATCACCATCAGCCCTGCAGTAAGACTGACTTGTACCCTGAATATTATCCCAGTCAAACCAATCATCCTGGGTTCGTTGCCTATCAAGATAAAACTCTCCCGCCTGTGTTGCCCTTGTAAGAGGTATCGTCCCTATCAGATAAATATCATATCTTTCATCAAGGGCATATACCAGAGGATCAGTACTCACAAGACGATACGTCGCCAGTACCAAATTAGGGTCTTCTTTGCCTCCACCTGTTCGAATCAAATTTGCCACACCAAAAACACTCGAAGCATTAGGGCTATTGGTTATTACAAACCGGCTGCCATCTGATATGCCATAGTTAGTCAGGTTTATTCTTCCTACGACCTGCCCACTTTGCCGGCGAATCTCCAGCCTGAAATTACCTAACAGAATATCTGAATCAAACGGATTGTAAAGCTCAATTGCAAAGTCATTACTCGTTGGATTGTTTGCATCCGTCCCGCTAATCCTGAAAGCCACTTCACTTATAAATGGTTGTACCTCGAAGCCGTAATACGTTCTCTGTCCAATTGATAGAGAAGTCACCTCCGCATCATAATCACTAAAATCATATATATTAACCGCTAATTGAGCGGCCAATTCATTAGCATCATTAACTACAAAATTTGGGTCGGCATCCGAAAGCCCCGCAACTATCGAAGCATACAGTGAATTCACGTCCGCACTATTGATATTAACCATCTTTCCGTTGTTTAACTCTGAGCCAACCGGATTAATAACCCTGTCCACATTGTAGGTCGTAGCAATATGTCGATACGAATAATTTGGGTCAAAACTACCATCATCGCAGACTTTTTTGAACCAGTTATCCAATTGTACTCCACCAGATGCTACAGGTGTGGACAAAGTGTTACTTCTAAACTCGGAAGACCAGTCCTCCAATCGTGTGTCTATATCGGTATTGTTTAGCAGGTATCTGTAACGAAGCTCAAGCTCATCGGAAATATCAAAAGGCGTATAATTAGGGTCACCAGGCTCGCCGTAATTCCAGACAACATCAAACAAATACTCAGACAAATACAAACTCAACTGGTTTACATCAACAATATTATTCATTCTTGCTCTCAGTAAGGCCATTTCTTCCGCTGAGCTTGGAGGGTCACCCGCCCGGCCGGCCAGAGCCATAAGATTTATCTGCATTTGGCTTCTGCCGTTTAAATCGTAGACACTTGCATTAGGGTCGCTCGGGTCAAACTTATAAGCGGTATTAACGTTCAACATCGCCCCGTTGTCAATTACTCTGACAGCCGCGTAAATTGGTTTTCCCTTGTTGGAAGTTATATCGTCGAGTTCAATCCATTTTGAATCACTAACACCGTCACCATCGGCATCGGCATTAGCAACCGTAGCATTGGAATCGGTTATCTCGTTATATTCACCTATAGAACCCGCCTGAATATCTCTGTTGTCGGCCAGATTTCCTGTAACATCGCTGATTTGCCGCCAATAATAATCACCATTTGATTCATAGGGTTCGAGACTCGACAGCCATCTATCCTCCGGGCCCGGATAGTCCTGATATTCGGCGCCTGAGCCGGGGACATCTAAAGCAAGTTCCTGCGATATTTTCGTGATGACTGTCTCAATAGCAAAGTCCAGCTCTTTTCCTTCCGATATGGCAGATGTTGCCATCCTGTCAAGGCGGGTTACCATAAGAAAAAGAACGCCTACAATAGCCAACAAACTGGTCAGGACTACTGCTAAAATAAGAGCCGAACCAACCGAAAAAGTGCTGCCGTGAGATTTTTTTTCTGTTATTTTCACTCTTGTTAAATTACTTATCCAAATAAACAATATGTGTAAAAGTTTGACCTCTTTCTATAATCCCTTTGGAATCATATAAAGTAAAAGTAAATTTAAGTGCCCGCCCAAGCCCCGGGATAGTATCAAAATACAACTCATTCACCATACCTCTCGGATATTCGTCAATGTTATTTATAGATACACCCCCATAAGGCGGATAGGGATATAGCACGCCGGGCACAGTATTCGCATCGGAAAGGAAGAAGTGTGTATCTCCCAAATTCCCATCGCCATCGGGGTCAACCTCCGGTATCCACTGCTGCTGGGCTTCATACCAGCTTTGAATCTTGAACTCGCCCACACCTTCACATAAAAGCATATGAAATGATTTTGCGTCCGACGGTTCAACCCTCACTCCTCTGATTGCTTCGTTGAGACTACTATTATCAACAGTAACATCGGTAATCGCAGTGAGTATATCCCTCTTGCCCTCCCATGGAAGATTCTTCCAGCCTGCTAAAGATATTATGTCATACTCATACCGATTAATCCACTCCACCCATTGTTCATCACTAAGATCGTTGGGGTCCGGAAAATCATCAAGCTCTGGGTCGGCCGTTAGTATATGCTGGCTTCTTGCAAGTGCCCTTTCGGTTTTCTCCTGCGATGGAGCTCTACTATCGCTACTCCTGGCAATCATATAACAGATTCTTGCAAGATTGCCGTGAACTACAGGGACATTAGGATCAGTTCTATAAGATTGAAAATCACCATCCGCGAAAAACATTATCCGGTCAAATCTCTGATACTCATTAGGGTCATCAGAACCGCTATTCTGCTTAGCCGTCCAGACGACGAAAATCTCTCCATCCTTGCGAAGGCCTTTGAAGTCGGCATTGAGCTGGCTGGTAATGGCCCGCAGTTTCTGCATAATTTCAGCGTTGGCGACTGCCATTCGATGAGCTCCAATACTGACTCTGAAAATCACACTCGCAAACGACAAAATTATAGCCAATATCCCAATAGCCACCAGAAGCTCAATTAAAGTAAAAGCCCTATTAGTTCGTGATCTATAATTCATAGTTCAAAATAAATTAGTTATAACCTACCATTATCATACATTCACTTATGGAGGAATCACTTCTTCTATCTGTGGTTAAAATCTTATTACTTTATGATATATTGCTATACAGGGATATCTACCGCCGCCAAGAGGTGGCGGAACCCCCCAAACAGAATCGCTTTGCCCCCCCTGCCAGGCCCTGTCGAGCACGATTATATTAGGTACATCAGCATCACGTTTCAGTACTCGATAAAGTCTGCCTGTCTGGTTATCCACTATCGTGCAACCACCACTAATAAATGTTTCCTCGCCGGCCGTACTGATAGTGAGTTTATTCTCATTATCAACTCCGGTCACAGTTGTAATACCAATTTCAACAGGAACAGGCCTCCCCACAGAACCCGGATAAGTAGTTCTGCTCCCCACTTTTCTACTGATAAAAACTGTTACCTGCACAAGCCGGTTAGTCGAGCCCGAATCCACCCGCCTGCATAATGCAGACCAGTAATATTGCTTATTAGCAACGGCCTGTGTTGAAGGATATGCAAATTCTTCAGCATCAATGGGATTTAACACACTGAATAAACTCATTTGGTCAGCAACAAAATTCGGGTCCGTAAAATTAACACCATACAACCTGATTTTTGCGAAGGCTTCGTCGGCCACCACCGCAGCGATGGTGCGCTCTGTAGCAACAGTCGCAAAATGAATACCGGTAAGAAATGTACCGCCTATGAAAATCATCCCGATTGCGAGCGTACTAACAGCCAACAAAACCTCGATAAGGGAAAAACCTTTATGTTCATGTTTATTTCTCATAGGCTCATTTATCCGATGAAATTATCGTCCCGGTGTAAGGGTTTAAATAAACCAGTTCCAGGCTATGCAAATAATTGAACCTTCCCCGGGCATCTAATTTATCAAAAATGATTTTATCACATATAACGAAGCTGCTTCGGCTCGATTCCGCTCCCAAACCCATCTGAGCATAGTCATCCTGAACAAACATACCCACCCCATAATTTGTTATATTCTCAGGGGAATTGAAAATATCATCTCTTGATACTTTATTGGCAACACCATTATTCGGCTGGTAAATTCCATCTTTATTTCTCATACGAACATCACGTATTACCAGCTTACCACTTGGGGAGAAAACAATCGAAAAAGTAGATGTATCCGTAATGTGTTTATTCTTTTGGTCAGGGCCCAAATTGACCGGGGCATCATCAAGATAAACCTCCCTAAGCGGCTCATCAAGTATGTCCTGTGCACCAGTTGAAGTAATACCATGATTGGTTCTTACTACTAAATCCATCATGCACAATCTCTCAGGTAGCTTTACCGGCTCGAGACCTTCAACCGCCCGAAAGCCAGGGCTTAAACCTGTTTTTCCATAGTCATGCACTATAAAAACCATATATTGATTGCCGGCCAAGTCTTTTTGAAACCGTACACCGGCATATCGCTGTTCCTTCGCCGCGATAGCACGTGCGCAGGATAAAGCACCGCTTACCATACTCTTTCCGCCGGTATTGGATTCAAATGATTCGATAAACAAATTTAAAGCCGGCAGACCAAAAGCGACAAGCATCGATATGACTGCTATTACAATCACCATCTCCGTCAACGTAATCCCGGATTGTCTGCTTCTTGTCATCATTTTGATATTCTTATCTGTTAATTATATCATCAGCATTGCCTAAAGCCCTGTCCGGCCCTGCCGATATAAGTTCCGGAAAATTATCACCCAAGATGTATCTGTAATCCAATACCGTTCCCCACGGATCATGAATCTGCGGCATATCAACTTCGTCGGGATGATTCTGAATTGACGAATCGTCGAGTTCATCTAATATCTTCTGCAAACCTGGAGTCGATTTAAGCTGTCCGTAAAGTGCCGCTGAATGACTCGGATAAGGTGACTGGTTCGGGTCGGGAAAAGCATCCCAGTATTCATAATATTCCTGCAGGGCACCTCCCAGCAGTGCAAAAGTACTTTTAAGACTCCTTTCCTTTGACTGATTATCGATATGAGTGGCGATGCCTATTACTATTGTTGTCAATATAGCAATTACAGAAACCGTAACCAATATTTCAACAAGGGATAGGCCATGTTTGTATATGTCACTTCTCATAGCTTTAACCTGCTCTATCGGAAATGGATAAGGGGCTTTAATTTCCAAAATTGCGAATGTCGTCGTCTGTTCCGTAAAGACCATCTATCCCTGCTGAAATCAATATGTACGAATCAGGCCTGTATGGCCAGGCTCTGGCGCTTATCTTCCAGTCTCTGATATAATTATAGAAAACCTCATAATTATTGTCAGTCCAATTTAATAAGTT
>CAZJIR010000026.1:9781-14775 GCA_964546095.1 uncultured Pirellulales bacterium | reverse complement strand
GGAAGATGCCGTTGAGCTGATAAAGAAGAATACCCGCAAATTAGCTAAAAGCCAGCGAACCTGGTTTAAGACCTTTAAAAATGCCAAATGGCTGGATATCGAGCCGGATGAATCACCAGAAAAAATCCTTGGCCGTGTGAAGATATTATTGAATGATATTTCGATTTAGACGGGTTGCAACTGCCGCTGGGCATGTAAAACCGCCGCTGTATCACCTAAAACAAGCTGTTTTATCAGACTTGTCGGAATAAGATTGATTCCTGTATTGAATATCTTCTCTTCGACCATCGAGGCAATCGCCCGTGCTGTGAGGGGGCAGAGTTCGTATTTTGTAACTAAATCTTTTATTATTACAGACTTGTCCCAACGGAATCTGCCGCCGGCTTCCCTGGCACCTGCCAGCAATTCGGCATCTGTTAATTCCTTAATGTCAATTGAGACAACCTCAGTACGGGAGCGCTTAAGCTTACGCACATAATGATACTCACTAAGCCCGTCAGCGGCATCTTCATAATCAGTGGCCGACAGAACCGCTTTTATAATGGAAAATATCTCGCTGCTGGTCACACTGCGGTGGTTTTGTCGGCGATAAAGAAAGTACGTTACCACCTCGGCAAGTTGCTCTGCAATGTATACATCAGCTTGTCCAATTTTGCTCAGAGCGTTATTAATAGTCCCTATCACTTTGGTGTGAGAGTATTCTTCGTTACTGCCATCAGCTTTTATGACTTTCAGTTGCGTTTGCATCACCTTCTTTTTGCCTCCATGCAAAACGTGTCGATAAAAAGCGAAAAGCTACGAAACTTTATTTCTGATTATCTTCTCAAACAGCAATTATCTAAAAAACGAAAAGATTTTTCTTTTCATAGTACGCCTGTTCTTTATCACTCAGCACTCTTGTTAATCACCAAAGAGCGTCATCTGCCGACCACTGGGTTCAACCTCAGTAATTACCCGGCTGACTTCCTTAATCAATTCGCCTGCATCTCTGAAGTCACGATATACACTTGCAAAACGAATATACGCCACCTTATCAACCTTTCGCAGCTGTTTCATTACGCTTTCGCCGATGATGACCGATGAAACCTCCTTATCGAAACTCCTGAATATATTCTCCTCAGCCTTATCGGCTATTTGCTGAATCTGCTCCGTTGACACAGGTCTCTTATAACAAGCCTTCTGCAAACCGCTGATGATTTTCTCTCTGTCATAGGGAACACGCGAGTTATCTTTCTTCACAACATAAAGTTTAAAACTTTCACCAATCTTTTCGTAGGTTGTAAAACGCCTTTTGCATAACAGGCATTGACGCCGGCGCCTGATAACCCTTCCGCCGTCGCTCGAACGCGAATCAACAACTTTATCCTGGTCTTCTTTGCAAAAGGGACATTTCATCTCGTATCTCGCATCCTGATATTGTATTCGAGATACATATCGGTCCTCGCGCTCAATAACCCACCAAACAACTATATGGCTCGTACAGATCTCTGACGGCCGGTTACGTTCCTTGATGCACATCAAGAGAAACTACATCATCTTGTTAGATTACAAATTATAAACACAATATATAGTATGTCAAAAAAATTCTTAATACAAGTTTCTAATCTTTTAGTATCAGAAATTGTTAAATAAAATTTTTATTGCTAATTTGTGGTTTGGTAAGCATTAAGCAGAAAAGGTGAGGCAAACCGCGGTTTTTTTACTGAAAGTATTTTTGATAAAAAAAGGCCTCCGCGCGGAGAACGCAGAGGCCAACTCGGAAAGAAACTTATACGACCCCCCCTTAGGTCTTCAACAAAGCTTTCAAAAGAAAGCACTGTTTTTTCGTTCCTGTCCTTCCTCCTACAATTAAAGTTTAATATAAAAATCGTAACAAGGCAAATCGCTACAACAGCTTTTTTAACCAGCCCGATAAAACCCAGGATCAGACATGTATTGGGGTGTAAGAAATAAAAAAATACTAAAAAAATGAAAATCGCCTCCACCCCTTTGGACCTATAATCCCTTATCTAACAGGCTTGTTTTTCTCCTTTTGCACCTATCTAAATTTCTTCAACCTTAGCCCGGCTTCTGAGATGGTCTATGAATTCATCGATGGCTTTTCCCTGCATTTGCTCTTTAAGCACTTCAACTATCCGCCCTTTTACTTCCTCAAGGGGGGGCACGACAGGAGGTTTTCTATCATACACTTTTGCTATATGAAAACCGAACCGCGTACGAAAGACGTCACTGACCTGGCCGGGGCCTAAATTAAAAACAACATCCTCGAACTCCTCTACCATCCGCCCTCTCGTAATATAGCCCAGGTCACCCCCGTTGTCGGGGCAATCAGTATATTTGCCTACGATTGCTTCAAAAGCCGCCCCATTTTTCAATTTTTCCCGAGCTTCTTTCATAGAATTATAAGCAGCCCCCTCATCATTCTGCCAGTTTACATATTTAACAATATGAGCTACCCTGATTTGCTCACCGGATTTAAACTGTTCTGCGTTTTCCTCGTAGTATTTCTGGATAGCAGCTTTTGATGACTTCGGCAAATCCCTGCAGACTTCCCTCAGCATCCGTTCAACTCTTATCTGCACCTCAATGTGCTCTTTGAAATCTTCGTCACTGCCTATGCCAAGCTCCTTACGAAGCTTCTCCTCATCCCGGTTATTTTCTTTCAACCTGGCTAAAAGAGATTCGATCTGGTCTTCCGGTATTTTCTCATTGTTCTTTTTTGCCTCCTGGTCGAGCAGGGTCATTTCAATAACATTGTCCCTGGACCAGTCGAGCAATTGTGCTTCCCTCTCTTCGGGGTTTTTGTCCGCGAACACTTCTTCGTAACGCGGCCTCAATCGTTCAACTTCCTTTTTTATAGCCGAGTCTTCGATCTTTTCACCATTGACAATCAGATTCATATTTCCAACCTCGTATTGCTCCGTATGCACAATTTCTTTTATTAATAAACTTTAACCTTTTGCCTTCGCGTACCAGTCGGGGTCTTTTATGAGTTTTTCCCGGGATTCAAGCGTCATTATCTCAAAAGCCGGATGAGTGCTTTCCCAGGCCCTTTGGGCAAAGGGGCTTTTCCGCATTTTTTCTATTTCCGGTGCAACTTCATTAAAATAACTGCCGTAAATATGAAGCGAGTCGCTTATATCAACATACCTGCCCACGCTCACCGGCTCGCCTCTTTTTTTCGATATCCCCTCTGCAATTATCCTTTGAAGGTCGGTCAGTGCATAGACATTCATAAACCATGCCTTGTAGAGGTCTCTGCTGCGCCAGTGTGTATTCATATTCAGAAAAAGCTGATCCGCTTCGTTCGCCACTAATCGGCACCATATCCTCTGAAGGCATGGCGGGTCATCCGTCACCGGGTCCGCCGTAGGCATCCAGGTTATCGCCTGCGCTCTACGGCTGTGACCAGCCTGAGAAAGATAATCGATAATATATTGTATCTGGTTTACCTTACCGAACGGCTTCTGCGAATCAGCATTCCGTATATCTTCAACCGGACAGTACGAAAACAAACGTTCGTGATACGTGTAAGTCCACTTGCCGGCGGCAGGGTCTATCCAATGGTCATGTATGCCGTGAACCACTTCCTGCCGATACGATTCGAGCTCCTCAGGCCCGCCCGGAAAGTTCTTGTGAATTCTCGGCTCACTGAAAGGCTCGGTAACGGTAATCATAACAGTTGCATCTTTGCTCGGCGGGTCTTCAGGCTTATCATACTGAGTTTTCACATCCAGGCCATTTTCCCAAACAGCCAGGACAGCCTTCTCCCAGGCATGGGGCAAACAACCGGCGGTTATCGTAATCACAGGTATATTGGCGATAGGTTCTGTAGCTGACATTCAACGCGACTCCTTAATCGTAAAAGGTTTTGTTCCCGGTCTGGGCTTGGTGAATCTGCTCAGGTCCAGTTCTGCTTCAGTGACCCTGTATCTTTTCTTATATCTTTCCGGCAAATCAACCAACAATCTCTGGGCCTGATATGCATAATAACTATCCGGCCATTTCCGAATTATTTCCCGGCAGTTGTCCATCATAAGATTATAACCGGTCATCGGCAGCCGGCCTATACTTCTGCCCGGCACTGCTACATTCAGAAGGTTCTCAGCCCGAATTTTATCTATCTCGTCAAGCTCTTTGAAATATAACTGCACCGGCTCCTGCCGGACAGGCGGCTTAGCAGGCTCGGTTGCAGTTTCTTTTTCCTGAGTCTCTTGCTGTTCCTGAGCATTCACAGCTTCGGGCTTAGCCAGAAATTTTTGTTTATCTTCTTCGGCCTGGTCGTAAAATGTCCGCTCAGGCCGCTCCGCCTGCGCCGGCTGCTGATTATCGCCGGAAGTAAACATAGCAACCAGCACTATTATTACGAAAATTCCAACGGCCACCCCTGCTATTTTTAACCAGAATGTATTCATATCCGTCCCACCCCTTTCTGACAATGATTCCGTCGAAGCTGTATCTTTGACATTGATTATTGATTATTGATTACTTATAATCGATTTTAACGTTCGGTTCTTTTTTATCAATAGTCAATAATAAATCTTTGATATTAAAAATCAATAACAGATGTTTACAGGAATTATAGAATCTGTTTGTACGGTAAAGTCAACTCGCCGAAGTGAAAAGACAATGCTGCTTACGGTCGATTTAGATACTCTTGCCAGCGATAGCAAAATCGGCGACAGCATAGCCATAAACGGTGTCTGTTTGACCATCTCCCAGCTTGAAGGTAATATTGCGAGTTTTGAGCTTAGCGCCGAAACATTGGAAAAATCGACTCTTGGCAAATTACAGCCCTCATCGCAGGTCAATGTCGAACGTGCTGTCAGGCCGACAGACAGGCTCGGCGGGCATATCGTACAGGGACATATCGATGGAACAGCTACAATTAAACAGATTAACAGGCGTGATAATTTCGCCGATATTAAGTTTTCCGCCGATACCGAATTACTCAACAATATGGTAGCAAAAGGCTCAGTCGCCGTGGATGGTGT
>CAZJIR010000026.1:0-9771 GCA_964546095.1 uncultured Pirellulales bacterium | reverse complement strand
TAGCTAATATTGATAATAACAGCTTCAGCGTTGCCTTAATACCCCAGACGCTTAATGGGACGACTTTAGGAAAAGTAAAAATTTCCGAACAGGTTAATATTGAAACTGATATAATTGTAAAGATAATAAAAAAACAACTTGAAAAGATTTTACCACAGAAGCAACAGCTAACCGCCGAAAGACTAAAGGAGCTGGGTTTTTAGATAGCACGAAGCAGACATTAGAAGCAGGGCTCAATAAATTGAGCCATATTATGAAAAATAATGGCAACAATTCAATCACGGAACAGCCTGTTATAGGCATAACGATGGGTGACGCCGCCGGTATCGGCCCGGAGATTATCGTCAAAGCGCTGGCAGACCCGCATATTCGTCGTGCAGCGAAATTTATTGTCTTCGGCATGAACGAGCAGCTTTGTTATGCCGCCGACGCCGCCGAAATCGAACCTTACTGGGGCAGACATCAGCACGAAAAAATCAGCAGAGAATATCCATATAAGGTCGTTGTTGCCGATTATGATGAGTATTCCGTTCCGACCTGGGTAAAAGGGCCCAGCAAATTGGCCGGTGAGGCATCGATACGATTCTGCCTGGACGCTGTTGACGCTGCACGAGACGGTATCATAGACGCTGTGGTAACCGCACCAATCAGCAAAACAAGCTGGAAACTGGCAGGCACCGAATGGCCCGGCCACACCGAGATGCTCGCGGCCCGATGCAAGTCCAAGCGAAAAGTGATGATGTTCGTCGCAGGCCCGTTGAGGCTGGCACTGGCAACGATTCACGAAGCGCTGTTTGAAGTCAGGCACAAATTCACTATAGGCTGTGTCTTCGAGCCGATAGATTTACTGAATGACGCCCTGAAAGAATACTTCGGCATCGAAAATCCCAAAATTGGCGTTGCTGCGTTGAATCCTCACGCCGGTGAGGATGGTCAGTTCGGCGACGAAGAAAAACGCATAATATCGCCGGCTATTTCATTGGCGCAGAACCAGGACATAAACTGTGACGGTCCGTTCCCTGCCGACACACTTTTCCTCAGAGCCTCCCGTGGCGAATTCGACGGCGTCGTCGCAATGTACCACGACCAAGGCATGATACCCATAAAACTGCTCTATTTCGAGCAGGCGGTTAATGTAACTATCGGAATACCAATTATAAGGACATCGCCCGCCCATGGAACGGCTTTCGACATCACGGGCAAAAACATCGCCAATCCAAACAGCATGAAATCAGCCATAACCACCGCAATATATATGGCCAAAACGAAGAAGAAGTTAGAATGTAGAGTTGAGAATTGAAAATTGCCTGGCCGTGATGCTCGATACCGGATACTCGATGCTCGTAGGAAAGATTCAGAAATAATCAATTTAAAACGAGAATCGAATCACAAGCGACAAGACACGAGATAATGCAGACTAAGCACCAAATCCAGCAATTGCTTGCATCGGCAGGTATCTCTCCCAATAAAAGACTCGGCCAGCATTTCCTAATAGACTTGAATCTGATGCGTCTGCTCCTTGATTCAGCAAATATCAACAATAACGATATTGTGCTTGAGGTCGGCTGCGGCACGGGTTCTTTGACAGAGGCCCTGGTCGAAAAAGCAGGTATGGTCATCGCCATTGAGTTTGACCGGACTCTCGCCGAAATTGCAAAAAGCGGGCTCACAAATGCAGGCAATCTTGAGCTTATCAATACCGATGTGCTTAAGAGCAAACACACACTCAATCCTGCCGTCACAGACGCATTAGAATCTGCTCGTAAAAAAAACTGTGGTCGTGTCTTGTTGGTAGCGAACCTGCCCTACAACGTAGCCTCACCTGTGATAATAAATCTTGTTACGAGGCCGGGCATCGTCGATGCTATGTATGTTACCGTCCAAAAGGAAGTCTCCGACCGAATGACAGCCCTTCCCGGCAGCAGTAATTACGGCGCTCTGAGTATTTTCCTGGCCGCCACTGGTGATGTAAAGATGATAAGGATTTTAAAGCCGACTGTTTTCTGGCCCGCCCCAAAAGTCGATTCGGCAATGGTAAGCTTTGTCAGTGACCGGACAAAGTTAAGGCGCATTGAGAATATGAAACTGTTCATCGAGACCGTGAACCTTTTTATGGGCCATCGCCGTAAAATGCTTAAAACCAGTAGTAAACTGGCCGACGGAAAACAGCTAAAAAATGAAAAATGGACAGAAATTTTTGAAAAATGTTCCATCGACCCCCAAAAACGCCCTGAACATCTCCGCGTCGAAGATTATATCGCCATTGCAAACTTATGCTGTTAGCCCCCGGAGAAAACTTGACTCAAAGAGGGTAAATTTTTAATGTCAGACACGGAAAACCGTCGATATTAACAAAATAATGGGGATTTTTAACAAATTTTACTGATTGATGCTCCATCTTTTATTAGCCAAAAATTTGTCTCGACCTGAAAGTCGCTTTGGAGATAAGCTGCCCGAAGTTTTTACACATGAATTTTGTAATTTTTTCTTGCGGAAAAATTAAACTTGATGTATAATAAAGAGTCTGGTAATATCGCGCTGTAACGTTGCAAAAAGGCTGAATCGGTGGAACAGGAAGGTGTTTTTGCGCATCTTGTCTACAGTTGTGTATCTGTAATTATGTAAAATAGTAACAGGGGTATCAGGTTGTGAGCATGAGGAGTATTATTATGAGCAAACGACGGGGATTTACTTTAATCGAATTATTGGTGGTAATTGCCATTATTGCGCTATTGATGGCAATATTAATGCCAGCACTACAGCGGGTTAAAGAACAGGCCAGAACAATTAAGTGTCTTGCAAACCTCAAGAGTTGGAATCTTATCTTTGCGATGTACGTCGAAGATTACGGCGGCCAATTCCCCAGCGGCGAAACTGCGCAGGGTTTCTGGTGGATAGCTCAGCTCGAAGAACGATACCAGAGCTATAAGCTAAATCCGCTGTGGTTCTGCCCAACAGCCCAAAAGCCAATAACCGACGAGAAAGGAGTTACTGCAGAGACGTTTAATGTCTTCAACGCCTGGGGCATATATACTCGCGCAGATTACCAAAACCTCTGCACAGATGGTATCGCAGGCAGCTATGGCTTAAACGGCTACGTCTTAAGCACTGATCCTGGAACAACCTTTGAAGGAGGCCGAAGGACTGACGACAACTGGAGAACGCCCCAGGTAAAAGGCGCAAATAATGTACCGCTGTTAGTAGAGTCCCTTCGTTTCGACTTCTGGCCAATACAAACGGACGGACCGGCCGAATTAGAATTTGCGGCTTGGTCAGGTGGCAACCATATGGCCCGTGTCTGCATCAACCGCCACGATGGATATATTAATAGCTCTTTCTGTGATTTCTCCGCCAGAAAGGTGGGGCTCAAGGAAGTATGGACGCTCAAGTGGCATAAATTGTTCGACACCAATGGCTACTGGACGCAGGCCGGTGGTGTTTCACCAACTGACTGGCCCGAATGGATAAGACCTTTCAAAGATTACTAATAAATTATCAAGTGGTGAAGGTCAGTCCTTTCAGACTCGGCCTTTTTATTGTTGAAAGCAGTTTAGCGACTGGTTTTTTTAGAAACAGTGAAAGGGTGTAATATGCGCAAGCAAGCAGGGTTTACATTAATAGAACTTTTAGTCGTCATCGCCATTATTGCATTATTGATGGCGATACTAATGCCGGCACTGCAGCGGGTTAGGAAACAGGCAAAGTCGGTGATGTGTCAAACCAATTTAAAGCAATGGGGGACTATATTCAATATGTATTGCGATGAAAATAATCGCAGGATGCCCGATCGTAGCGCTCCAGAGAGCTCCGGGCAGGGGCGTTGGATGTATTCTTTACGTCATCTGTATAGCGATGTCAAAAAGTTCAAGCTTTGCCCTCTGGTCAAGAAGTCGACTATTGAGAAGGGACTGGATGCCGCGAGTTGGTGGGGGTCGACCTTTACGGCCTGGGAAATCCCTTCTAATGATGCAGCTGGGGGGCGCGAAGTCGGAACTTATGGCAGCTATGGTATTAACGGCTATTGCTATGACACCAAACAGACATTGATGGGATTTGCGACTGTAGAGATGCATTGGAAGACTCCTGATGTCAAAGGGGCTGCCTACATTCCACTTTTTCTGGATGCAATGTTTTGGACGGGATGGCCGCAGGCCACAAATTCTCCGCCTCCTGAACCCATATTAGTGGGAACGCACATCCCTGATGAAGATGGAATGCAACGCTATTGTCTTAATCGGCATAATGGAGGAATCAATGCCGCATTTTTTGACTTTAGTGTGCGCTCGGTAGGCTTAAAAGAACTATGGACGTTGAAATGGCATAAGGGTTATAATAAGGCCAATGCCTGGACCACGGCAGGCGGTGTCATGCCTTCCGACTGGTCAAACTACGGAAACGGGTGGATGGGAAAATTTAAAGACTATTGAAAACATAACTGTAATACAGCAAACAAGAAAACGCTGTTGTGCTGAACTCGTAAAACGCAATTGTGTAGGGGAAGTGATAACAAAATACGAAAAGGTGTGATTATGAACAAACGAAGAGGATTCACCTTGATAGAACTGCTGGTAGTAATAGCCATCATTGCAATATTAATGGCTATTTTAATGCCGGCGCTGCAGCGGGTTAAGGAACAGGCCAGAGAAGTCACTTGCCGGGCCAACCTGCGTCAATACGGCATAGCGCAAGCCGTGTACTTAGATGAAAATGATGACCGCTATCCTTATGCATGGACATCTCTCGTCGCAGATGAGTACCCTGTGGCCGGATATGAACGTTACTGCCGATGGCACGACCCGAGATATGAGGCTGATGGCCCATTTTGGGACTATCTGCCGGAAGAGAAAGTTCACCTCTGCCCATCATTCAAAGTCCTTGCCAAATCCGAGGGCCAAAGGCACCCCGCGCATGACCCTTCCATACCTATTGTTCCCTATTACAGCTACAGCATGAACGCATATTTAGGCTCGAAGCAAGGTGACCCGCACGGCTCCGCTGCACAAACCTCCAGCGGGCTCGGTGGAGTGTATAAACGCTCCGAAATAACAAGAAGCAAAGCGAAAGTGTTTTTCTTCTCCGCAGAGAACATGTGGACGAGGCCGGGTAACCAAAACGTACTCAACGACAACGCCCTGTGTCCCGATGACCGTGACTGGTTCGGCACTTTTCACAGCACAAAGAGCAGCGACCTCAACAGCGGCATGGTTAACGCCGTTTTTGTGGACGCCCATGTGGAAGAAGTGCGGTCGGCGCTGGGCCCTGATGGCGAGGACCTGGGAATGGAGTTTGGCCGATTTGAGAAATTCGGCTGGCCGAACAGAAGGCCGTATCAATAATATTGTGGTATAGTCTTATCATTTTAAGAAATCAAAAGGCTTATCGTAAAGATAAGCCTTTTTTTATTCCTCTAAACTCGGTCGGCGTTAATAATTAAATAATCGCCGTTTTGTGCCTGTGGCTGTGGCATTCGATATTCACTGCAACCGGAAGCGACGCAATATGGCATGGGGCGGTTTCAACCAGAACGGCCAAAGTCGTCGTATCTCCTCCAAGTCCCTGCGGACCCAAACCAAGTGCATTGATTCTCGAAAGCAAATCAGCTTCAAGCCCCGCATAAAACTCATCGTTATTTTTCTCGTCCAGATTCCGGCACAGGGCTTTCTTACTCAGCAGACAGCTCAACTCAAAGTTACCCCCAATCCCCACTCCAATAATAAACGGCGGACATGCATCAGCGCCGGCAGAGGCCACAACATCAACTACCCAGTCAATTATCTGGCCCTTATCCGCCGTGGGTTTGAACATTCTGAATTGACTCTTATTCTCACACCCGCCGCCTTTGGCCATAACGGTCAGCTTTAACTTTTCTCCCGGAACAATAGTGTGGTGGATTATTGCAGGCGTATTCGAGCCCGTATTCTCTCGTTTATTCAGAGGCTCGGCCACAACACTTTTTCGCAGATAACCTTTTTCATAGCCTGCTGCTACACCCGCATTGATTGCATCGAACAATGTCGCTTGCTCCCCGCCAGCGGGCTGCGTAACCGCCGCTTCGGAACCCTGCTCGAGAAAAACCACAGTAAGCCCCGTATCCTGGCATAGAGGTATCTTTTCATCCACCGCCGTGCGGGCGTTCTCTATGAGCTGATTCAATATCTTTACAGCGCCGGGGTCGGATTCTTTTTGTGCCGCTTCTTCAAGAGCCGCCAAAACATCCTCAGGCAACTCATAACCGGCCGATATACAAAGCGACTCAACCGCTTCAACTATCTTTTCATATTCTATATTTCGCATTGTTCTATTATTAATATACCACCCGAAAAAAAGAATCCGGTTTTAATAACGCAGCTAAATACTACACAGGCTTGCAGGAACGTAAAGCTCTTTTTTTCAGCAATAGACTATTTCCGCCGCTTATGTTACAATTCCCACGAAAAATTCAGGTTCATAGTGAGAGCAATATGGCAAATAGCACTATCACAGCACCCATAGGCTTTTTGGCGGCGGGAGTTCCCTGCGGCGTAAAAAAATCAGGTAAATCCGACCTTGCACTGCTCGTTTGTCCGAGAGGCGCTAAGGCGGCGGCGGTCTTCACGACTAATAAAATCGTATCGCCGGCAGTTCGAATAAGCAGAGAACATGTAAAAAGTTCCAAAATTTTGGCGGTTGTCGCAAACTCCGGTAACGCCAATACCTGCACAGGCCAAAAAGGATTCAAAGACGCAATTGCAATGTGCAGCAAAACAGCAGGTTCATCAAACGCAATGCACAATACGCAATACACTGCGCGGGACATTCTTGTAGCCTCGACAGGCATTATAGGAGAGCCGCTGCCGATTAAAAAGATTACTACAGGCATCTCAAAGGCAGCCTCTAAGCTCTCCGCTTCATCAAAAGCAGGCCTGGATTTTGCAAAGGCGATAATGACTACGGACCCCAGACCAAAACAGGCCGTTCGCAGATTCGAAATTTCCGGCGCTGCGGTTACAATAGCAGGAACAACTAAGGGCGCCGGTATGATTGGCCCGAATATGGCAACTACACTTTGCTTCATTACGACAGATGCCGCTATAACAAAACCGTTGTTGGCCAAAGCATTGAAGTCCGCCATCGGCAATTCGCTAAACAAACTGACCGTCGATGGCCATCAAAGCACAAATGATACTACGATAATCCTTGCCTCCGGCCTTGCGGGAAATAGGCCGATAGTAAGCCAGTGTCCGCGATACAAAAAATTCGCCCGTGCATTAGCGGATTTATGTGATGATTTAGCCAAGCAGATAGTTCTCGATGCCGAGGGCGCAACGCGGATATTCAAGGTTGTTGTCAAAGGCGCAGCAACAAAGGCCGATGCCTCAAAGGCCGCCAGAGCAGTTGCTAACTATCCGCTTGTAAAATGCGCGATACACGGCGGCGACCCGAACTGGGGCAGAATTATCTGTGCCGTCGGTTCAGCAGGCGTTAAACTGAATCCAGCCAAGCTTTCCTGTAAGCTTGGGCCCGTAACCGTTTTTAAGGACGGCGCGCCGAGAAAATTCGATGCTAAAAAAGCAAGCAAGGTTGTTTCACAAACCGAGCACACAATAACCGTTGATTTAGGGGCAGGCAAGGCAGGCGATTTTTGCTACGGTTGCGATTTAAGCGCCGAATATGTAAGAATCAACGCCGACTATCACACGTAAGAATTAAAAGCTCGAAGCTGAAAGTGAAAAGCTACAACTCAGGAATCCGAAACTTTTGAATTTTGCGCTGCGATTTTAAACTTTTCGCTTTACGTTTTTCATTTTCAGGCATAAAACGGTTGAAAAACCAACTCATTCGGTTAAACTGCGAGAAATTTTAAGTCTCATTATAACAGTAAGGGCAATAATTAGATTCGAAAAGGAGAAAAAAAGTGAAAGTTCTTAAAAATATCACAGGATTTTTAGTGCCGACACTTGCAATCAGCACCGCGGCAATGGCGGCCGAAAGTTCCGAATCAGCAGAGATCGCAAGTACGCCGTTAAGCTGGGCAATCGCCCCTGTAGCGGCATTATTGGCTTTGGGATTTGCATATTATTTCTATAGGAAGGTTATGGCAGCCCCCGAAGGCACTGACAGAATGATTGAAATTGCCCACCACGTCCGCAAGGGTGCCTACGCCTATCTATTCAGGCAGTATAGCGTTGTAACGCTGGTATTTATAATTCTTCTGGCCATCTTTGCGGTCTGTGCTTATCTGGGTGTTCAAAATCCCTTCGTTCCTGTGGCATTCTTGACGGGAGGTTTCTTTAGCGGTTTATGCGGCTTTTTAGGTATGAAAACAGCCACAAACGCCTCTTCCCGCACAGCTCAGGGTGCCAGCGAGAGCCTTAATAAAGGCTTGCAGGTCGCCTTTCGCTCAGGCGCGGTTATGGGTCTTGTCGTTGTAGGCTTTGGCCTGCTGGACATCTCGCTGTGGTATCTGATATTGGACAAGCTTGTCTACACGGCGGCAAATATGGAAACGGGACTGAAATTTTTAGGATTGCAGCTTGTGCCCACAGGTATGGACCCGCATCATAAACTTGTGGAAATTACAACAACAATGATAACTTTCGGTATGGGCGCTTCCACTCAGGCTTTGTTCGCCCGTGTAGGTGGCGGAATTTACACCAAAGCAGCAGATGTCGGAGCAGACCTGGTCGGAAAGGTCGAAGCGGGAATACCCGAAGATGACCCGAGAAACCCGGCCACAATCGCTGACAACGTAGGTGATAACGTTGGCGACGTTGCCGGCATGGGAGCCGACCTGTACGAAAGTTACTGCGGCTCGATACTCGCAACAGCCGCATTGGGTGCAGCCCTGACACTTTCATCAAACCAAGTTCTTAAAGCTGTTCTTGCCCCGATGCTTGTTGCCGGCATAGGTATTCTTCTTTCGATTTTGGGTATCTTTATGGTGCGGTGCAAGGAGGACGCCAGTCAAAAGAACCTGCTCAGAGCATTGCTCTTTGGGACATTGGGCAGCTCGGTGCTGATTATTCTTGCCGTGGCGGGCCTGGCCTGGGCCGGCTGGATTACATGGGGCGTCTTTGGCTCGGTTGTTTCAGGTCTTGTTGCAGGCGTGGTAATCGGTCAGTTTACCGAATATTATACATCCGACGAATATGGCCCGACGAGAGGCATCGCCGAGCAGACAAATATGGGGGCTGCAACAACAATTATTGACGGCCTTGCAACCGGTATGTTCTCGGCCGGTCTGCCGGTAGTAACGATTGTCATTGGCATCCTGTGTGCCTTTGGTTTTGCCGGCGGTTTTTCAAATATTTCAATGGGTCTTTACGGTATAGGCTTTGCCGCAGTAGGAATGCTCGCGACATTAGGCATAACGCTGGCAACCGATGCTTACGGCCCGATTGCAGATAACGCTGGCGGCAATGCCGAGATGAGCGGCCTCGGCGAAGAAGTCAGAAAAAGAACCGATGCCCTTGATGCACTTGGTAATACTACCGCGGCAACGGGTAAAGGCTTTGCTATAGGCTCGGCGGCTCTTACAGCTATGGCACTTTTAGCGGCATATATCGAAGAAGTTCGAATCTGGATATCACGGCTTGCAACAGAAGCCGGTGGAACTTTCCAGGTTGGCGATGTTACGTTCACGGCTGAAAGCGCAAAGATAGCCGGAGTTGCTGATTTTGTCTCGGCTTATGACCTGACAATAATGAATCCGAAGCTTATCTGCGGTCTGTTTCTCGGCGGAATGATGGCCTTTGTGTTCTGCGCTATGACAATGAAGGCGGTCGGCAGGGG
>CAZJIR010000025.1:0-14784 GCA_964546095.1 uncultured Pirellulales bacterium | reverse complement strand
TCAATCAGTTCGGCGGCGATTTTGTCTTTTTGCCATTGTTTTATTTGGCCTGCCTGCTGCTTTTCAAGCTCATCGATTTTTGTTTCCAGTTGCTGTTTTTGATTTTGCAGCTCTTCCAGTTGCGCTGCGAGGAAATCTTTGGCTTTCTGACTGGTAAGGATTTCGGCCGCTTCGGTGTATGTTAATCTGTAAAAGGGCGGCTTGATTTTTTCCAGTGATGCAATGTCGGCCTCCAGTTCTTCGAGCTGGCTTTTATTGTTCTGTAACACCTGTGCGACGATAAACGATACGAAATTTTCTGCCAGTTCGAGCAGGCCATCGAGTTCGATAAATGCCACTTCCGGCTCAACCATCCAGAACTCGGTCAGGTGCCTTCTGGTCTTGCTCTTTTCGGCTCGGAAGGTCGGCCCGAAACAATAGACCTTGCCGAAACTCATCGCGGCTGATTCGAGGTACAACTGTCCCGTCTGTGCCAGGTGTAGCGGGTCTCCGAAATAATCGACTTCGAAAAGGGTCTGTTGTTCTTCGCCTGCTGTGGCGGTGATAATTGGAGTGTCGATTAAAGTAAAACCATTATCATTAAAGAATCTGCGAGTGGCATCGATAACAGTGTGGCGGATTTTTCCGATGCACCATTGGCGCTGTGAGCGAAGGTGCAGGTGACGGTGCTTAAGCAGGAAATCTATGCCATGCGATTTAGGTGTAATAGGATAACCATCAGCCGACGAGATTATTTGTGCATCGGTTACGGCTAATTCGTAGCCGCCCACGCTTCTATCATCAGCCCGAACAGTGCCCGTTAATTTTAGAGACGATTCCTGACCAAGATGTTTTAACTGCTCGAAAAGCTCCTGGGGAACCTGACTTTTTTCAATAATACACTGACAAAGACCTGTTCCGTCACGAAGGACCAGAAACTGGACCTTGCCACTCGAGCGAGACTTGTACAGCCAGCCGGATAACGTGACATCTTTACCTTCGTGTTGAGATAAACTGTTGATAGTAGTTTGCTGTTCGGTCATAGTTCAAAGATTCCTGCTTTAATAATTTGTGTGACTTTAAGTCCCTGATAACATTGTTTACTTCGGCCAGATGTTTGTTTTTTCTCCAAATAATGAGAAGTTTGGGCCGTGGTTTTCATATTCGAACTCGTTTTTATTTACCGGGTCTATGAAAGCCTTGGCTGGAGCTTTGGATTTTATGTCATCAAGACTTTCAGGCCAATTATTATTTTCTATGTGGTATTGTTTTATCGCGATTAAGAGATGAGAACCTCTACGCAAGGCAAGGTTTTTTAAATAATTCTCGTGAATTTTATAATAAGTCGAACACTGTATAGTTGTAAGAAGATCAACTATCATTCTGTAAACGTGCTTCCCAATTAGTCTGGGTTTACCAGGTTCCTTATCCCAGTCAAAGTCGGGCTCAGTCATTGCGTAGCATTTTTCTAAACCTGCATCAACAATTTCAGAAATCTTTTCCGGTGAAGAGGAATGAGACAACCAGAGACCTATCGTCCTTGCTTTGTTAAGCTTTTTTTGAAAATAAGTTGGCGGAGGAAGCTCTTTAGGAAAATGCTTTCTATCTGATGCCAATGGGTCACGGGAGAATCTTACTTTACCTTCGGGATTAGTCTCGTAAATTTGGCTGCAAAACAAGTTCTTATAATATAATTTTTCAAAGTCCAATGCATTTCGCAAATTAGAGCCCCAGTTACCTTCCGCACTTATTAAAGAACTAGATAACAATTTCAGTTGTTGCTCACTTGGCCGGCCTTCTATCACAAACCGATTAAGTTGCTGTAAACTTATACTTTCAATTGCAAAACCCATGAATTGTTGAATTATAACGGGCTGTTGGTATGAGTGCCTGGCCATTTGAATGATACTAAAGAGTTTTTCAAGGGCGGCATGGGTTCGTCCTTCGGCCATATCATTATTGGCGGCCGATACGAGTAAAAATGCATATTCACGCGTCTCGGAAAATTTCACCGTATATTTACTGTAGATTAAAGGATCAGCACTTATAGGAAGAAATATACATTTGTCCTTTTGAGCGGCCTGTAGTAATTTTTCTATCGTGTTTTGATGGCCTTTGAGCCATTCGGCGGTTTCAGGGTGGTCTATTGAAAGCCAGGGTTCGTTTTTGGATGAAGGCTTTGATGTTACAAAGAATTCGGGGGTATTAGAATATATGTCCAGATTCTCGGATATTTCGTCATAAGCAAAAAAGGTGTTTTCTTCATCAGGTATGGCATATTTGGCTTCGAGTGCGGCCAGCTCTTTATCAAAGGTATAGGGTCGCCAGCCTTCATTATCTTCGGGTAAGAAGACCCAGATAATCAGTGGTATAACCACAACACCGGCTGAGAGCCAGAACCATTTTCTGAACCGCTTGGGGAGAATGGTACAGCAGGCGAGAATAATAGCCAGAAGTGTTATTAGTTTCCACGAGGCTTGAATGATAATTGCCCCGATTAACCACAAGATAAGTAAACCTAAGCCCATCCATCTGAGGATTCGCCAGAGAAGCCATCGTTTCTTTTGCTGAGCAATTTTATGTTCTGCAGGTTCAGGTTTTTTGTTGTTTTGTATCATATTTTATTCTGCGCTTTGTTGTATGAGTGCTATTTTGGCCAGATGTTTGTTTTTTCTCCAAATAATGAGAAGTTTTCCCCATGGTTTTCATATTCGAATTCGTTCCCACTTACCGGGTCTATGAAAGCCTCAGCCGGTGCTTTGGATTTTATGTCATTAAGACTTTCAGGCCAATTATCATTTTCAATTTTATATTGTTTGATTGCTACTAAGAGCCGAGAACCTCTTCGTGAAGTAAGGCCTCTTAAATAAAGCTCGTGAATCCTGTAATAGGCCGGATTCGATATACTTGTAAGTGACTCGACTATGGAGCGATCATTGAGCTTCCAGTTCGGTCGGGACTCGGCGGGTTCCTTACTCCAGTCAAAGTCAGGCTCGGCCATTGCATAGTGCTTTTCAAAACTGGTGTCAAAAATCTTAGCAACTTTTTCTGGTGAAGAGGGATAATTTAACCAGTTGAATATCGTCTTTGCTTTGAAAAGTTTTTTTTGCAAATAGGTTGGCGGCGGAAATTCTTGTGGGAGATGCTCATCTGTTAATGATAACCGGCCACGTCTAAATCTTACTTTGCCTTCTGCGTTTTTTTCGTAAATTATGCTGCAAAACATGTTCTTGGCATATAGCTTTTCAAAATCCATCATCTTACGCCAATCAGAGCCCCAGTTATTTTCAGCGCCTATTAAGGAATCAGCTATCAATTGCAGTTGTTCCGGTTTTGGTTGACCTTCTATCACAAGCTGATTAAGTTGCTGTAAACCTAAACTTTCAATTGCAATACCTACAAGGTGACATATCATAACAGGCTGTTGGTTCATGTGCTTGGCCATTTGATTGATACAGAAGAATTTTTCAAGGGCGGCGTCAATTCGCCCTTCAGCCATATTATTATTGGTGGTTGAGACGAGCAAGAATGCACATTGACGTACATTAGGTAGTCGCTTCATATACTCGCCGAGACTCAAAGGGTCGGCGAGTATGGGAAGAAATATACATTTATCCTTTTTAGTTGCCTGCAGTAATTTTTCTATCGTGCCTTGTTGGCTTTTAAGCCATTCGGTCATTTCAGGGTGGTCTTTTATAAGCCAGGGCTCATCTTTTGATGAAGGCTTTGATTTGAGAAAAAAATCGGGTTGATTGGCATCTATGTTCAAATTCTCAAAAATTTCATCATATGCGAAAGCTGCGTTTTCTTCATCGGGTATGGCGTATTTGGCTTCGAGCGCGGCTACTTCTTCATCGAAAGTATATGGTCGCCAGCCTTCGTTATCTTCGGGCAAAAAGACCCAGATAATCAATGCTATAACTGTAACGCCGACTGAGAGCCAGAACCATTTCCTTGCGGGCTTGGGAAGTAAGGTACAGCAGGCGAGAATAACCGCCAAAATTGTTATTACTTTCCACGGGGCCTGAAAGATAATACTCGTTATGAGCATTAATGCGAGCAGACCAAGCCCTAAGTATTTGAAGAATCGTTTGCAGGATACTCGTTTTTTCTTTTCGGGTAGCTGTTCTTTTTCAACCATTTCTTTTGCGCTCCTTTCTCCCTCTCAGAAAAAGACGCTCGAGAGTGTGGTTTTCTTCAAATTTTTTGGCTGGCCCGGTCAGATGTCCAGTTTGTCTCGCAGGTGATTAAGAAGTTGGTCGGTTGAGACCCTAATCTGCTCCATCGAGTCGCGGTCGCGGACAGTGACAGTATTGTCTTCCAGGGTCTGCCCATCGACGGTAATACAGAATGGTGTCCCTGCTTCATCCTGTCTGCGATAACGCCGGCCGACCGCACCCTTTTGGTCATAAAAGCAGTTGAAATATTTTTTAAGGTCGTTGTAGATATTTGTGGCCACCTCCGGCATACCCTCTTTTTTAACCAACGGGAAAATAGCAACCTTCACCGGCGCCAGCGCAGGATGAAATCTTAAAAGGTTTCTTGTCTCGCCGCGAACCTCTTCCTCATCGTAAGCATCGACTAAAAAAGCGAGCGTGCTTCTGTCAATACCTGCGCTTGGCTCAATCACATAAGGAATATATCGCTGTTTCTTTTCATCGTCGAAGTAGGATAGCGGCCCTTTATTGTAATCCTCAGCTTCGTCAGCCAGGCTGATGTTTGTCAGGTCTCGATTATTTTCATACCATTTGTTAAGTGTTCTTACGCCTCGTTGATGTTGACGCAGGTCGTAATCCGTTCGATTGGCAACGCCCTCAAGCTCCTGCCAGTCGCCGCTGCCGAACGGGAACTTGTATTCGACGTCCACGCATCCCTTGGCGTAATGCGCAAGCTCATCGGCATCGTGGTCACGGAAACGGAGGTTATCCTTTTTCAGACCTAATCCGATGTACCAATCGAACCTTGCCTGCTTCCAGTGCTCGAACCACTGCTCATCCGTGCCCGGCTCACAGAAGAACTCAAGCTCGGCCTGCTCGAACTCACGCGTCCGGAAGATAAAGGCCTTTGTGGTCACTTCATTACGAAAGCTCTTGCCTATCTGGGCGATGCCGAAAGGTATCTTGACCCTTGTGGTGTCGAGCACGTTTCTGAAATTGGCAAAGATTCCCTGTGCGGTTTCGGGTCTGAGCTGTATCGTCATGGAGTCGTCGATATTGGCGCCCATCTTTGTTTCGAACATCAGCTTAAAAGGCATAGGCTCTGTGAACTGCCCTACTGTGCCGCAATTGGGGCAGACTTTGTTGCTGAGGTCCTGTGTGTGGGCTATGGCGGCGTCGATGGCGATATGCTCTGTATGCTCTTGGGCCTGGTCGGAGGCTTTTTCCTGCAGGTGGTCGACGCGCGTCCTTGTATTACACTTTTTACATTCTGCTATTAAATCTGCGAATTTGTCGGCGTGACCACTCGATTTCCAGACCATCGGGTGCATAAGAATACTGCAATCCAGCCCAACCACATCGTCGCGCATTTGCACAACGCTTTTCCACCATGCCTTTTTAACGTTATTCTTCAATTCGACGCCGAGCGGCCCATAGTCGTAGCAGCTTGCAAGCCCGCCATAGATTTCGCTGGACTGAAATATGAAGCCCCTTCGCTTACACAGCGATACAATCTCTTCAAGCTTGGTAATTTTCGCCATATCATGTCCCCGTAATTATTTATTGAGCCTATTATATAAGCCGGGGCGTTAATTACAAGGACTGAAAGTGACGGAGTGAATAACGAATAGCAACATGGAAAATCGAGCCATAAAATTAAGGAGCTTAATGAAAAATCCCATGGAATTTTATTTGGCATTTTGTTTTTTTATGTTAACATTAATTATAGAGGTTAACATAAGTTAACTTGCTATGTTTAGGTTAACAAGAGGGGATTAATATAACGGCTTATTAAATAAGCACTTATAAATATAAGAAGGTGGCTTTTATGAAGAAGGGCGAATATATCACAATACCCAAGTTGGCCGAAATATTGGGTATCAGCAGGGTGGCTGTTTATAGAAAGGTCAAGAAAGGACAGATAAAGGCTGTAAAGATTGGCAGGACCTTTGCTATCCCTCAAAAACAAATAGCGGCTATTTTAGGCAAGACCCTGCGGCAGGAGGATAAAAAGGAAATTGACCAGGCTGTGAAAAGAACAATTAAAGAGTATGGCCATACGCTGAAGCTTTTGGGCAGCGAATAGCAAGTGACGAAGACGATAACAATACAGGAGGTTGAGTATATAGCTTTCAAATTGGCCAGGGAGAAATTCTCTTTTAATGAGCCGATTCCGGATTTCTCCACTCGTTTTCCCAATGCCTTGGAAAGCTGTCTGGCTGTTCCTTTTCAAAGGTTTTCTGGTAAATCTTTATATCCGACTCTTGTATCTAAAGCAGCTATTCTTTTTTACCTTCTTATCAAAAACCATCCCTTCCAGAACGGCAATAAGCGCATCGCAATGACTACTTTGTTTGTCTTTTTATACAGAAACGGCAAATGGCTTAAAGTTGATACACAGGAGCTTTACAATTTCACCGTCTGGGTCGCCCAGAGTCCGCGCACCGTTAAGGAAGAGACGGTCAAAGCCACCGAAAAATTCTTAAAAACACACCTCGTAAAACTCGAAAAATAGACCGGTACGAACAGTGGAACGCCGCAGAAACCTACGATTTATTTTGTGGTTTTATTGAAAAACACCGAAAATATGTGCCAGGCAGTAGTAAATTCCAATTAAAATGAATATTACACCTGTTACACACCGCATCCACGATTCAATTTGTTTTAGCCTATCGAATGCTTTGCCGATAGATTTAGTACCAAACCCAAGCAGAACAGCAAATATGAACACCGGTAGTCCGGTTCCAAAGCCGTAAAGGGCGGGCAGTAAAAAACCGGAACTATATTTTAAATGGAGCGGCATGAATCAGCCGGAAACCATTGAACAGGAACGGTACGCCATGAATTTTCTTTAGGATCAATTTCCCCTCTCCTTTTTAACAGAAAGCTTCAATGCCGCCTCAGCAACTCTGATACCAAGCTGCTTGGCGGTTGCAATTCCGAATTCGTCCTTTGTGATATCATCTTTATAAGCATTCCAGATAGTAGCACCTTGGTGAGCACCTGGTTTTCCACCGACAAGCACGACTTCGTGGCACAGCATGGCTGCCTGGACCTGACTGATAACCAATTCCTGGCCGCCATTGCGATAGGCACCAACGGCGAGCACTCCAACCGCCTTGTCGGCAAGGAGCAGTTTCGGCTTGCGGAGCACTGCAAGTCGTTCGAGAAAAGCCATACACAAAGAACTGAGGTTTCTAAAATAAACCGGTGAACCGATAATCAACCCGGCCGGAACCGGATCGCGCAGCCTGGGCAGAACCTTACTGTTAAAATCATCCGGCTCAAATTGACCAGAGGCATTCCACCCCGAAAACGTCATCCCTCCTAAATCAATAAGTTCGGTTTTAATGCGGCTATCCGTTTCTGCGGCCGCATTCAGTGCTACCCGAATACCCGTGGCCGTTGTCATACCCTCGCGGGGACTGCAACTAACACCAACAATTCTGATATTATTCTCCACTTGGTTTTGGGCTTGAGTTACTTTTCCCAGTGCAATTGCACTCCCTGCTGTTACGCTCTTGGTCAGGAAGCTTCTTCTGTTCATAGCAACCTCCTTTTTAACGAAAAATTTTAATTTTCATTTTGCTTTTCCTTATAGCCGTTTAGCTCAAAATGCTTTTAACCTGAGTAGCGACGGCAGAGATGTTTTCATCTGTAGCCGGAGAGCTGCCTTTTTCCATGCCGAGGTCGGTAACCCTCATATGTTTGAATTCGTTAAATCCGGCCTGTTCGAGGCAACCCCTCACGCAGTCAAGGCCGCAGCCATCTATGGCCAATATCTTCGAGGCCGAGCTGGTCTTTTGCATTATTGGTTCTACCTTTCCTCCTATACCTGCCAGACAGAACATCGTGCCGATGCCATCTTTAGTCATTTTCCTCGCTGCTCGGTCGGAAATTTCTCCAACATCCGCAGCGCCCGAACATGCGAATATCAACGTCGGTCCGCCTTCACAAACTTTAGAATCTTCTTCATTCATAAATATCTCCTATTTTATTCAAGCATATTTTTAATTTCATCAGGCGATACAATCTTGCCGACCACTTTAACCTCGCCATCTACTGCCAGGGCCGGTGTCATCATAACGCCGAACTTCATAATTTCGGTGATGTCCGTGACTTTCTCGATTTCATATTCAAGGGCCGAATCTTTAATCGTCGCCTTGGCATTTTCTGCAAGTTTCTTACACTTTGGACAGCCTGTGCCGAGTATCTGAATCTTTTTCATTTTTTATCTCCTGCTGTATTTTTGTCTTTGTAGAACCGATTATCGGCTTTAGTATTTCCTTTATCTGCAGTATCCATCCAGCCGTTACGCCTGACTTCAAAACAATCAAATTTCCCTACATAGGGTTTGATATCCAGCAGCGGCGTACCATCCAGAATGTCAATCTCGCAAACTCGAAGTATGTTTTTCTTGATGGATAAAAGCTTCACGCAGGACAGGCCGATAGGATTCGGACGAGATGGGGCACGAGTCGCAAACAAACCGTGCAACTTGTCATCTAAATAGGGTTTAACCTTCAGCTTGAACTTCGAGGCCCTGTCGAACCAGCATAACAACCAGATTTTTTCAAAACCATCAAGATCGAGCAGGGCTTCTTCAAATTCTTTGTAAACTTCTACCGTTCCTTCAAAGTTCTGTGCAAAAGCCGGCTGGATAGGTGCGCCATCCGTGCTGGTAAGTGATGAGTGGATAACGCCGATAGGATTAATATTTATTGATATATTGTTTTCAATGACCATGCAATTACTCCCTAACAGCTCCGAACCAGTTTTGTGTTCTTAGGTATATTCGCACCAACATAAGCATAATGGGTACTTCTATCAGTACACCAACTACAGTTGCTAAGGCAGCGCCTGACGCTGATTTTCCAAGTACAATGCCTCCCACAATGCAAAGGACCACCCAGATTGTGAGATATTTCTCGAATATGTTTAACCCTTTGGCCCGTCCGGAAATGACTTTATTCTCCATCTTCCTAACTCATAATATCAAATTGTTTCATCATCTCTGAAATAAGTTCATTCGTTTGACCTGTCGCACTTTTTTTGACCACTTGCCCGACATCAATGGCCTGCTGAATTTCAGCTTCTTCGATTTTCATTTCACGAGCTTTTGTAATATGATACTTGATACAGGGATGACAATTCGCAGAGACGGAAGCTCCTATCGCAATGAGTTCTTTGATTGTTAAGTCGACCATTTGAACTTTCCCTTTTTCAGTTGTTTGTTAAGATTTCCGGTAACTTTTCGATAAAAGATTTAATCTCATCCCGGATGCGACGATAACAGTCGAGAGCTTCTTGTTCGTTTTTAGCTTGCTTTGCAAGTTTGGGCGGGTCATCGAAGCCGACGTGAACGACTTTTGTTTTTCCGGGGAACATCGGACAGCTTTCGTAAGCCTGGTCGCAAACCGTGACTACGTAGTCAAAATTAATATCCTTAACCTCATCAACATGCTTACTTCGGTGTGAGGAGATGTTCACGCCTGCTTCGGCCATGACCTTAACGGCGAAGGGATCGAGGCCGTGTATTTCAATGCCTGCCGAATATGGTTCGACCATATCCGCCTTAAGGTGTTTCGTCCAGCCTTCAGCCATTTGACTGCGGCAGGAGTTCCCTGTACAAAGAAAAAGAATCCGCAATTTCCCTGTTTGATTTTGATTCATTTTTCTTCTTTTTAGCCTCTCGGTTTTGGTTTCATGAGCAGATTAGTATTTTTTCTCAGCCGCTTTATGATTGATACCTTTCGTCATCTATCCCCAAAATGTGCCGAATATAATTCCTGAAATTGTTGCCATTGCAATAACAAGCAATACGAAAACAGTAGTCTTTTGCGTTCCCATAACCGAACGAATGACGAGCATATTTGGCAATGACAGGGCCGGGCCCGCTAAGAGCAGTGCCAACACCGGGCCTTTTCCCATGCCTGCACCCATCAAACCCTGTAAAATAGGAACTTCGGTGAGGGTGGCGAAATACATAAAGGCTCCGGCCACCGATGCAAAAAAGTTAGCTCGCAGAGAATTGCCTCCGACCGCTGCGTTCACCCATTTTACTGGTATTACACCTTCATGTCCGGGTCGTCCTAAAAGAAACCCGGCTGCCAGTACGCCGACCAGCAGCAAAGGGAGTATCTGAACTGCAAAGCCCCAGGATGCTCCGACCCATTGGTGGAGTTCCTCGCGGGTGAACCACGACACTACCATCGCCATAAAGCCTCCCATTAGAACAATGACCAGAATCCATCGAATGCTGAAGATTAACTCATAAAGGTTGTTCTTCTTAACATCTTTAAGTTCCTTCAGAAGCTCGGCCGGTATTTCGTGTGTTTTTCCGGAGGTATCCATGAGTGTTACGGCATCTTCTGTTCGGTTAAGCAAAGTGCCTTCGACCTGGTAGGCTGTTAAGCCTCCCGGACAGCACAGAAAAACCGCTCTGATATCTCCGCTGCGTGCCCAATTGGCGAATACAAGAATGCCGACCATTGAAGCAAAATATAGCGAGTTTTTCCACAGGGGTCTGCTGACATGGGGCTCCGGCATAGTCATTTGACTATTGGCTTTTACCAGCTCTTCTTTGCGATAAATTAAGTGCATTAATAGGCCAATGACCACACTGAAAACAATTGCTCCGATAGCGCGAGCTATGCCTATTTCAAGCCCTAAAACTCTTGCTGTCAGGATTATCGCCAAGACATTTATGGCCGGTCCCGAATAAAGAAACGTAGTGGCAGGCCCTAATCCAGCGCCCATTTTATAGATGCCGGCGAATAACGGCAGAACGGTGCAAGAACAAACCGCAAGTATAGTGCCGGAAACGGATGCGACCGCATAAGCCAACACCTTATTCGCCTTTGCTCCGAGGTATTTCATTACCGATGCATGGCTGACAAAAACTGAGATGCCGCCGGCGATAAAGAAGGCGGGTATCAGACACAACAAGACATGCTCCCGTGCATACCACTTAACCAGGGCCAGTGATTCGCTAATCGCGTTATTAAAACGAGCCATCCCAACAGGCAGGTAATAGCAACCGAGGAAGACGGCGATAATAATTGCAGGTTTTTTCCAGTTCGTTTTCAGGCTCATAACATAACACTCGGATTATAAGGCTTTAAGTAGTTTTTCATTATCTTTGGCCTGCTGTTTTAAAACACGGCTTACGCATGAGAAGAAGTCGAGAATACAAGGTGTCTTGAGCTTATAAATGACTTTGAGTCCTTCTTTGCGATATTCCAGCAAGCCGGCGTTAACCATTACCGAAAGATGCCTTGAGACATTCGACCTTTCGGAGCCAATATATTCTGCGATGTCACAGACGCACTGCTCACCCTCATTAAGAAAATTCACAATCGCTATCCTCAATGGATGTGCAATCGCCTTTGCGATTTCTGCCTGCTTTTCAAATAATAAATGATTTCTTCTGCTCAATATTTGACCTTTCCAATAATATAACTATGTGACAATATACTCATATAGTTACATATGGTTCAACCAAAATCAAGCGTTTTTCTGGAAATTTTTTGTGTGATTAGAGATTTTTTTGATAAAGTTAGAGCTTAGAAGATAAATAAAACCGCGGAATAGTTGAAAGTGGAAGGTGATTGATAAATAGGAGATACGGAAATGAGAAGATATCTTGTTGCGTTGGTTGTGTTGTTCTCTTCGTTTTCTATTGGAGCAAGCACAACAAGTCGATTTGAAACAGTTGTCAACAAGATGGTCAATGCCATCAATGAGTCGGATTATGTGGGCATTGGAAGTGATTTTGATCGTACGATGGAGGATTTTTTCCCTCTGGAGAAGCGAAAGCCATTCTTCAAAAACCTGTCAGCTCAATATGGCAGAATAGACAGGCTGGATAAATCTCGATTGGTTCAACCAGACCAGGCGATTTTTGTTGCACGCTGCGAACATGGAGAACTGGACATAACGGTTTGGCTAAATGATAAAAATAAAATAACTGGTTTATTGTTTTTGCCTCACAAGGATGAACTTCCTGTTCCTGAGAGAAGCCAGACGAAGTTGTCACTTCCTTTTAAGGGCAAGTGGCTTGTAACCTGGGGCGGAGATACCAAAGAACTAAATCAGCACCACGATGTACGCAACCAGAGATTTGCGTTCGACTTTCTTGGCGTCGACGACAAGGACGATACTCGCAGGGGAAAAGACCAAAAGAATGAGGACTACTTTGCATTTGGAAGGGAAATATTAGCTCCTGCTGATGGAGTCGTGACGGATGTCATAAGCGGCGTTAGAGATAATGTGCCGGGTTCGATGAATCCATATTCCGCATTAGGAAACGCGGTGTTTATACAGCATCGTGACCATGAAGTTTCGGTACTCGCTCATTTGAAACTCGGTAGTATTAAAGTCGAGGTCGGTGACAAAGTCAAAGCAGGACGGATAATAGGTCTGTGCGGAAATTCCGGTAATTCTTCGGAACCACACCTGCACTATCATCTCCAGAACACAACTATAATTCAGGATGGAACCGGCATCAAATGTTACTTCCAGAAAGTAATTGTTTTAGAAAATAGTAAAAAGAAATCGAAGACTAACTACTCACCGATAAAAGGTGACACTATTGCCGTTGAATAGGTTCCGGTGAAGCCGCAGGATAATTAGTATTTCTTTCTGAACCTTGCCGCGGGGATGTTTAAGATTTTACGGTATTTTGCAACAGTTCTTCTGGCTAAGTTTTTAATACCGACTTCCGCCAGTTTTTTGCGTATCTGGTCATCACTTAAAGGTTTGGTTTTATCTTCGGCGTCTATAATTTGCTGTAGTTTGGCCCTGATAGCCTCCCAGCTACAGCCCTTGCCGTTCACGTCTTCAGTTCCGCCGCTGAAGAATTTCCGAAGTGGTAATATCCCCCACTCGCACTGAACGTATTTACCGGCCACAGCCCTGGAGACTGTGGCTAAATGAACACCGACATCATCGGCAACTTTCGACATTGGAAGAGGTCGAAGATACAATTGCCCTTTATCAAAAAAATCCCCCTGGAACTTCACTACCGCCTTGGTTACCCTTAGCAGTGTATTCTTTCGCTGCTCTATCGCATCGATAATCCATTGGGCCGAGCGAAGATTATCCCGTAAAAACTTTTTTGTTTTTTCCCCGACGCCGGCATCTTTTGACATTTTTGAATAGTAGTCATTTATTCTCAATCGTGGCAAATTGAAATCGGCTAAGCGTACGGAATATTGGCCCGAATTATTAATTGAGTCAACTATTACATCAGGGGTAATAGGATGATTTTGGTCACGTCCGACCTGAAGACCGGGCGAAGTGTCAAGTTTACTCATACGCTCAATGGCTCGATTGATTGCTTCAATGCTGCAATTCATTTTCTTGGCGATATCCGGCAGACGGTTTTCAAGCAGCTCGCCCATATGCTCTGCAATCAGATGAGATTCGAAGCTCATATCTTCACCGTTTTGTGCCATCTGGATAAGCAGGCATTCCTTCAAGTCCTGTGCGCCGACACCTGAAGGTTCTAATTTTTGCACAAGCTCCAGCGCCTCATGCAAATCATCGATTGTAAAATCACCCTTGTCCTTATTATGCAGTTGTTCCAATCTTACGGTCAGATACCCTCTATCGTCGATGTAATCTATAATTGTCTCGCCGGCTTTTTTCACAGCCGGCTCGGCATCCATCAATCCCCATTGCTCCGACAAATACTCGTGCAAAGATTGCGGCGGGGCGGCGGTATTTTTTATCGCCTCAAGTTTTTTATCAGGCTCATCTCTTTGGGTACGTATTCGGAAGGAGCCGGATTCGTTCAGGAAATCTTTGAAACCGTCACTCAAACTTTCAAGACGTTCGTAATCTTCGGCTCTGTTATTGTCTGTGTTAATGACCAAGTCTTTCTGCCCTATGTCTTCCTGAGGTTGTGTTTCAGTGGGGTCGGTATCTTCGGTATTTGAAGGCTCGGTCATTTCCAAAACAGGATTGCTGTTCAACTCCTGTTCTATTCTTTCCTGAAGGGCGAGGATGGGAAGCTGGAGAATCTCCATCGATTGAATCATATGCGGAGCGAGCTTCATCTTCTGCTCTAACCGCATCTCGCCTCGCATCTCCAGCTTCATAAAATCACCCGAATAAGTTGTTTATTTTGTCTCCTGTCTCCTGCCTTTTATCTGTTTACTATTATATCATAAATGCAACGAAAAATTCAGGCAATTCTGCGGGCTGATTCAAAATCTTTATAGTTGAAGGACGAAAGTTAGTGTAATTGTTGTCTTCCGATTTTAGCATCGGTGAGCATTTTACCGCTTGCATATTCGATGGTGCTGCCGGTGGCAAGCCCCCGCGCCAGCCGCGTAATCTTCACGCCCGTTGGCTTGAGCAGCGAGCTTATGTAAAGTGCCGTGCCGTCCCCTGCCATATTGGGGTTGGTCGCCATAATTACTTCTTTTACGTTACCCTTTCGCACCCTCTCGACGAGCTTGTCGATGGTCAAGTCGCTCGGCTCGACTCCCTCGAGCGGTGCGATATGGCCGCCGAGAACGTGATAAACCCACTTACACGCCCCGGTTTTTTCAAGGGCTATAACGTCTTTGGGCTGTTCGACAACGCAGATTATCGCCTTGTCCCGCCGTGGGTCACAGCAGATTTGACAGGTCGCTTCTTC
>CAZJIR010000024.1:0-15555 GCA_964546095.1 uncultured Pirellulales bacterium | reverse complement strand
AGAAAAGTGAGATTTGTATCAAAATAAGAATTTTGTAGGGTTTTCTACAAAGCAATAATTCTAATATTCGGCTATTAAAGCTGGAAAGCTGATATGACGGTTAAAGTACTCGGTATTTCAACCAGCCCAAGAGTCAATGGTAACAGCGACTTGCTTTTACGGGAAGCTCTTGCCGGCGCCGAGTCCACAGGTGCAAAAACCGAATATATCCGCCTGTCGGATTATAATATCGCACCGTGCATCGAGTGTAACGCCTGTTATAAAACCGGCACTTGCCGGGTCAAGGATGATTATCAGCGGCTATTACAAAAGATACTCGATACCGACCGGCTTATTTTCGCAACCCCCATATTTTTTATGAATGTCTGCGCCCAGGCAAAAACGTTCATAGACCGCTGCCAATGCCTGTGGGCACATAAGTATATACTCAAAAAGCAGCTAATTACTCCGGAACGCGACCGTCGCGCAATGGTAATTGCGGTAGGCGGCTCAAAAAGCAAAAAGCAGTTTGAAAGCATTCAATTAACAATGAAATACTACTTCGACGTGCTGGAAATCAATTACACAGCCAATTTATTTGTTAATCAAATCGATGCCATAGGCGACATCCAGAAGCACCCTGAAGCGCTTAAAGAGGCCTTTCGTCTCGGTAAAGAGCTCATAACATCTGAGGCCCCGCCACCTGAAAAACCTGTCAATATCGAATTAACGTAAGCCGGGAAATGGGAGATTCCGGCCAGCCGGAGGGGGCATTGTCAACTTATTTACTGTGTTCTTTCACAATGGTGATTTCTTCTTCTGTCAAACTGTAGAGATCATAGACCATCTGATCAATTCGTGTTTCTAATTCCTTAACTCTAACTTGCTTACTTTGATCAGTTCCCAATTCTAAAATTTCTCCTACTAAATTGGTAATAGTTGTGAAGATATTTTCCTCCAATTCTGCTGGTATAGGGAGATTCTCAAGAAACCTGGTTCTATATCTTAGATAACCTCCACCCATGTGCATCCCAGAATACATTACTTCGTAAATATAGGATAATAATCGTGAATTAAGCAATCCTAACAAGAACTTTAAGTCATAAGCATTATTATTAGATATTGCAAAATATACTCCACCTTGTGGAATCCTTCTCTCATAGTCAATAGTCGCAGTTACTCTCAATGCATCCTCTGCAATTAAAATTTTATCTGACATTATTCTGCGGTTTCTAACAGAGTGTTCACTGGAAACCTTCCTTAAGTTACTTGTTGAAATATATGATCCTTTGCTGATTTCGGAATATCGTTTGAATTGATATTGTTTTACAATTTTAAAAGTTTGCTTGGTTTTTGATTCGAGATTTGCAGGAATTCGCAATCCTTCACTAATACTCACTAAATCTGATAGTAAGCGTGGTTTCGTGTATAACCTTTTTATTAAGTCAAATGAATTTTGAGAAATATTAATAGGAATAACCATATCAGGAAAAGTCTTAAAATGATGAATCTGAGCTCCATATGAATATGGGCTATTCTTTGAGCCGAGATGTTCTAAATCAGTTGCTTGTCGTATAGCAAAATTTTTGGGGCCATATTGTGTTCTTTTAAAAATCGAAATAACGGGATAATTTGCAGCAGACTCAAAAACATTCAGCATTGAAGTGCTAAGAATATCAACAGAAGTGCCAAATTCAAACATCATCCTTCGCAAATTCTCAGCAGAATCGGCAGCACAGAATTTGTTAGGTGAAATAAAAACAATCGTTGCCTCTGGTACACAAATATTGAATGACTTTTCAAAAAATAAATAGTATAAGTCATACTTGCCTCTCGCTGCTTTATAAAGTGACTTGAATTGCTCTCGTAATGTTTTTTCAATAGCATCGACACGTACATAAGGTGGATTAGCTATTATAATATCAAAACCATTAAAATTACCCGTCTTCTCACTCAAGACCTCTGGGAATTCGAAACGCCACTCAAAAGCGTTTCTGTAAATAGCGCCGCTTTGAATTTCTTCTATTTTATCATCATACTCTTTGATTTCTTGTGTGAGTTTTTGTATTCTCCTTACGACTTTTTTGTCTTTCTTAAAAGTGTGCTGATCGAACAGTCGTCCTTGAGTGGTTAAATCATTTAGTTCTTCTTTAATTTTCTTCCGTTTCTTTTTGATAGGATCGTTTTCGGTTATACCTATGTGAAAATCATTCTTTATCCTTTGTATAAGTTTTTCAGCTTCATGTTTTTGTTCTTTGTTATTTGCATTACGATAGTTCATAACAGCAAGTCTGTAGGTACCTATATCCCATGTGCTACCTAATAGAGCATGGCCTAAATCTGCATTGATTGGGTAACGACTTATCAGTGAGTTGCCACATTTAATGTTAATATCGATATTTGGAAGTGTTTCAAGCTCGCCATTTTCTTTGTAATAAGAGTTTTTTAAAAGTTCTATCCATAAACGCAGACGGCATATTTTTACCGAATTAGGATTTATATCAACACCAAACAGACAGTTTTCAATAATTGATTGTTTTTCGTGGAACAGCGTTTTTTGAATTCTTTGGGAATCTATATTTTGCGGTTCATACTTAAAAAATTCACCGTTTTTATCAAGAATCATTAGCTCATCGTTTTCAACATCGATTAGATAATTGCGTAAAAGTTTGTTATTTTCGTCTTTTAAGATTCCAAGTTCCGATTTTATCGATATTATCTCGTTAAGTGCAGAAACAAGGAAGTGACCACTTCCTACCGCCGGATCACATATTTTAAGTGAGTTTATAATCCCATTATATCTCTCAAGTTCGGCTTTTTTATATGTACCTGTGGTAAAGTTGATAAGGTCGCTAAATTCATCGCTGTCAAAATTTGTTTGTTTCTTAAACTTATTTACAACCGAATGACGGATTGTTTCTCTGCACATGTACATAGTGATAAATCCAGGTGTAAAAAATGAGCCATCTTTGTATCCGTTTATCTTCTCGAATATAAGGCCCAATACAGAAGCATTTATCAGTGTTTTATTTTCTTCTGCAATATCTTCTTTTCCCTCTGATGAAAAATCATAAGCATCCAAAAACCTAAGAAGATATTCCAGCGTGTTTAATATTTCATCACCGTTTTTTAATATCGATTTTTTATAAATAGGTATTTTCGTGTCGTCAGGTAGATTACTGATAACAATTGTTTGCTGCTCAAGCTCTGTCAGTTCAAACAAAGAGCTATTCAGATATGGTATATTTGGATACTTTTTCTTTATTGTTCTTGTTCTGCTTTTTTTCTCAACAGCCAACACCTGAAAGAACAGTGTATTCAAATCGTCGTATTCCGGCACTTTTTCCGCATTAAGAAAAAGATAATCCTTGTTGCTGTCGTGATAGCTTACAACCTGTGATTCTAAAAGTTTTAAAAAAAGTATTCTATTTATCCACGTTATCACAAGTTCTAAGCCAATATTAAAAAGTTGTTCATCCTTATTACTGCCGAATTGTTCAATATCTTCTATTCTTGAAATCTTATCTAAAGAAATGATTTGTGTTATTGCTGCTTCAATAAGCGAATCTTCGTTTCGATTTACCGGCTTTTTGCGACGAATCAGCTTCTTACCCTTATCCTTATACTCCTCAAGACCTATTATGTGGAGTAATTCGCTGTAAAATTCTTTGTTTAATGTATTACTATCGTTTGCAAATGGTAGTTTAAGTAGGTGTACAGGAGAAAGTACTTTTTGTAATTCGATTAGTTTCCTATCTCCTGCTTCAGTCTGTTTCGCAATATGTTTTTTATATTCGCTTATATTAAAATAAACGAATTTTATTTTATCTTTTGACTGCTCAATTACAGGAGCAGCAATTTCTCTATAGAAAAATTCTGTTTTATCAAACAGAAGTCTCCCTTCTTCGAAATCTTTGAAATGCTTTTTGAGTTTTGCATTTTCAGCGATTTTTTCAAATTCACTTGCGTCAAATATGAACCATTCGTAGAGGTTGGTTACTATAAGGTATTTAATGTCGAGATTCTTTTTTGTGACCCGTTCTCTTAGGAAGTAAAGTAAAAGTTCATGTGTTGCCTTTTTATTTAGATTGCTGATTGTCGGCATCTCTGCTTTATTGCCGGGGCGTTTAGTTTCAATAATAACGCCGACATTGGATTTAGAATTTTTACCAATATGTATAACAAGATCTTTTCTATCTTTTGTATTAATAAAATAATCTGAATATGCGCTCTTTTTAAGGAAGTCTTTAAGCAGTCCCTTGTGATATTCTTCGGATTCTTTGGGATTTGACTCATCAAGCATTTTCAAAAGCTCACGCTTAAGCAACTCGATCTCTTCTCTGGTTGGTCTTTGCTTTCTGTATGCTTTCTTAAGCGATTGCTTTATATTTATTTGCCCGCTCATCTACTTAACCTCTCTTACTCATAAATGATAGATGTATCAAGATAATAGCTGTAAAAATGTACATTATCAAGCACATTCCAATCAATAAAATATCGAATATTCGGCTGTGCTGAAAGTCCGGCATGTCTGGAGTTTACTCGGCTTTAGACGAGACGGAACGGAGCCTCCGGCAGCATCGAGTCACGGACATTAATTTCGATTTCAATTGATTTTAGACCCAAAATATGGTATAATACCTACTGTTGGCTAGAAAGCCAACGGAGTTTACCCTCGATGGTAGCTCACTTGCTTTTCTGTCGGGGGCACATCTCGCCAGCAGGCGACGAGACATTTCGTTTTCATGTCTAAATAGTCAATATTTTGAACATTTAGTTTTGTGTAATTGGGATTTGTTTAGGATTTCGATATTAGGATTTCGGATTTGTGCTGAAAATTTTGGAACTCCACCCTAAAGAACCTACGAAAGAATACGTACGAAATTTTCAGCAAATTATGCAAAACAAACCCAAAGTTAAGATGGCTAAAATAGACAAAATAAGACCGACTCACGTTTTTGCGCGGGAAAGAAGTTTAACGATAACAGTTTATGATTTTACACGCGGAAACTTATCACCCTATAAGGGTGGGCAAAATAAACATAAGCTCTTTTATTACAAGTAAATACAAGCGATTACGAAAAAAATGGACATTTGGTCAAATGAGAAAACTTATCTTAGAGTCAATTAGTTATTACTTAATCCATAATTAGATATTGAAAAAATGGTAGAAAATGCATAAAAACAAATAAGTCAAATGGATTTGCAGCAGAAAAAACAGTTAAAGACAACACTCCTGGCCAGCCCGGAAGGCCGTCTTCTCCTTGCCGGTATCGCTCTGGCATTCATATACAGTTTCTGGCTTGGTATTAAGCTGCTTTTTTCCCCGGATGAATCACAAATTTTTATTGGTATGACCGCAACCGAGATTATGTTCGGCCGGGCCGCCGGTATGGCCTTCGGATACTCCGTTGGCCTTGGACACGGCACAGTCATTCCGATATGTATGATAATTGAAACATGTCTCGTACTTATCTTCTATCCGTTATTTGTGTTCAGCTGGAGACATCTTGTAGTACTTAAATGGTTAAAGAACACTTTTGAGCGTATCCACCTGGCGGCCGAAACCCACAAGGACAAGGTTCAAAAATACGGTATCATCGGATTATTTATTTTTGTCTGGTTTCCCTTCTGGATGACCGGCCCGGTAGTCGGCTGCGTGATAGGATTTCTACTGGGTCTGCGAGTCTGGGTAAATATGGTTGTCGTTTTAACAGGAACTTATGTGGCAATATTCGGATGGGCCTTTCTTCTTCGCCAGTTCCATGACCGAGTGGCCTCCCACAGTTCATACGCCGCGATGATTCTTATGGCCCTTTTGATAGCCATTATTATTGTCGGGCATTTATTACATGGAGCTTTCCACAACAATAAACACAAAACCTAAACGGCTATGAAAGTTTCAATAAGTTATTTAACTCAATAATTCCAATCTTCGAATAAACCACCCGGAACAGAACTCGTACCGCCCGGCTCCTTCTTCAGCGGCGTAGTCCATAAATATATCTCATGCTCGGCGTGGTCAAATTCGGAATTAAGTTTTATAACCTTATCCGGCTTGACCCCCCGCATATCAAAATCGTGCGAGACAATCCTGCAACCGGGTTTTAGCTTTTCCAGTTGCGGAATCAATTTAACATTCAAACTCGGGAGCAGGTAAAGAGTGATTACTTCTGCCTTACTCAGGTCGAGAGTGAAAATGTCTTGTTGCTCAATCGTAACCAGATGGCCGACCTGGTTTTTTTCCACGTTTGCCAGGGATTCTTTAATACGCTGCGGGTCTATGTCATAACCGACAGCTTTGCAGCCGTATTTTTTAGCCGCCGTTACAGGAATCCGGCCATCTCCACAACCCAGATCATAGACTAAATCGTCCGCTGTCACTTCTGCTAATTCCAGCATCTTTTCCACCACATCTTGTGGTGTGGGAACAAATATTACATCCGGAAGACGCTGCTGCTCAGCGATTACTTCCGGAACGTCCGGAAGAGTTAACAAGCCTTCATTCTCCGATGTCAACTCAATTAATCCTGAACCCGGTGCATCCACCGACAATCGTAAGACCGCTTTATATTGGATTTCAGAACCGGGCTCGCTATTCAAATCTTCTAAAAGACGCGCATAGTTAACTTTGTCCGATAGAGAAACTACTTCTTTCGTGTTTGGAAGTATAACAATCGGATTGACATCAGTAGCCCTAAGAAACGTATTACCTTCCCTCGCCAGGCTGTAGTTTAGACTTTTCAACGGCAAAATGGACGGATATGGATTATCAACTTCAACGTCGAACAGAAGAGTGATATTGTCATACTCAACGTTTTCTAACCTAATATCTACAGTTTTTATACTTGGCTTATCTAATTTTTGGACTTCATGGTTTGTCTCACAACCTGTGAAATAAACCGACGCTAAAACCAAACAAAGGCTCAGAAGTCGCTTGCGTTTCATACCCTTAATCCTTTCATATATTGTCTAAAATCAACTACCCTGTGTAAACGTGACTGATAATTATATTTCACTATAAAAATTAATCAATACCGGCCAATCATATATTCGCCCCTTTTTATTGATTTTATTTTCCCTAAGACAAGTCAGGCAACCGGACACAATACTCGCATTTTTTGCGATTCAATGTAAACGTTCAATAAAATAGGAAAGGGGAAAATAATTTAAAAGAAAATAAAAGCCCTCACAATGGCCAGTCTTAGGCCGAACGAAACAGAACTCCGGTATAAATCCGTCAAGACTTGAAAAAGCCAATAACTTATTCAAGACAAACAGTTAGATTGACCGGCAGCCCCTTATCAGGAGCAACCAGGAAATTCGTAACCTGATATTTAAATTCAGCTTTTTTAGCTTCTTTATCCACCTCTGTCTTAACTATTGTGACGGCATTGGCCGACAAAGTCAATTTCCCCGGACCGGCCTGGCCAATCCTTTTCATTTGAATATTTATGTCGGAATTATTCGTAACCTCAAACCATATTGTATTGTCTCGTGTATGGCGGGGTTTGCCAACCTGAATAGCTTTCATATAAATAGCACAAAGGTATTTTGGCCTGCCGATTAGCTGATTTCTGAACCAGACAGTGGTTCTTCCCGCAATTAATGCCTCTCTTAAAGCTTTTATGCTCCTTTCTTTGGCAAAAACCAGCGTCATTGGCCTATGTTTTACAACTGAAGCATCATAAGCGCTAATGGGCTGATGTATGATGTCGGAATTTCCCAGCATGGTCAGATTCTTTTCCAGGCACCACTGGTGGGCTTCCGGATAGTAATCGTACCCATTTACAACCTCAATTCCATGCAGCCATATATTTTCATACAACTTGGTATGAATATCGAACCAGCCCTTGTGCTCAGGTTTCCCACCGGGATGATTCCATAAGACAAAGCCTCCCTGATTGTTAGCCGCCTTAATAACATCAATAAATTCCTCGGTTTCCAGAAGGTCTAAATCTTCAAGGAATATTGCATTGAAATAGCATCAAGACCTTCTCTCCAGGCCTCATCAACCCGTACAGTAGGCCATACCAGACCATCTGAAAAAACCGTATGCGTGTGTAAATCACATTTTAGTGTTTTGTAACCGAGAACATCGGGGATATTAATTTTATGTCTGACATCACCCAAGGTAAAAGGGGTAAATATAAAACAGGTAAAGATGATAAGATAAATAGCTTTTCGACTCATTTTTTTAAACCCTTTCCTTTTGTTATAACACTCTTTTTTATTTGCTTGCTTTATAAGACTTGGCTATATAGTGAAGCTTCCAAACTTTCCCGATAATAGCAGATTTCTTCTGAAATCGCAATCTTTTTACAGAAGCCGGGCAAGTAAGGACAATAGGTAAAGATGGCTAAAAAAAGATGCCCCCGCCAAGACATAAACGAGTGTATCCCTTTATTTTCAATTTTTTTTATTTTTTTGAGATACTCGCCTTCTGCTTCGCAGGGGCAATAATAATTTGTGACTCTTTCCTTTTCTTGCTTAGCTATCCACGACAGCGTCCACATTACGATCTGACTTGTGTGCTTGACTCTATGATGAACAACATCGTTTCAAACTAATATGGCCGAATTGGTCATTTCCCCAGAGCCACTTTCTTTATTTTCATTTCTTCTAATACGCTCATCGGCAGAGTCCATTCTTAATCTTGAACTTTTTTAGATGGCCCCAAGTGCTAATAAAATCGTGCGTATTAACACAGGTAAGTGTACTAATAAACCATAAACTTCTTACTTTTTTCCCACTTCCCAGACTCCGATATTAAAGCTTTAACCTTTTCCCCTATACTTGATGATTTGCCCGTCTTAAACCCGATAATTAGAATTAATAGCGCAAATATTTTTTTCATGAAATCGAAAAAAATGACTTATTCTTGTTTTTTTAAGTCGAGAAAAACCATTCAGCCAATTCACAGTATCGTTAAATACACAATTTGTACCCTCACTATGGCTTACCTCAATTCCTGTCTTATTTGGAGTGTTTTTGGATTATGCTGAGATTCAAAGGATTCTCGAAAATTCATAAATCAGGCGAATAATAACCATTTGCCGGTTTTATAACGCCCTTTTTCGGATTTATCCTTCGATTCCCATGAAAATAACAGAATATTAGAGCCAAATTTTTACAAATTTTTGTAACAGACCGGCATGTTTGCGCATCTATTAGAATTAGAGAGCGCAGACCTCAAATTCATAGGAAGGATAAATGCAGCTTGAATTAGGAAATATTCATCCGCTGTACCGAAACTTCTATAGAAAACGTTACATCTTTGTTTTTATGTGCCTTATATCAACAGAGGCTAAATATTACACGCGGCATTGAGAACTTTTATGAAAAGGTCTAAAGATGAAAAAAATATATGTCGTAAATAAGGCCCATATAAAACAACTACTCTATCTCGGCAATGTCTTAGGTATCAAAAATGATAAATACCGCTCATTCGGCGGCTTTCAGCTGTGGTGGTATGATAAACAACTTGACGTTTGTAATTGCTGTGAGTCTCACTGGTCTGATGTTAGAAAAAAAGTTCATCACTTTAATTTAGACAGGGCTGCGAAGATATTATGGCACAACCACAATTCGCTATTCATTCGCAGTAAACATCTGCCGGAAGACAAAAAGTTAGTGACCATAGGTCATCTTGATAATTTTGCACAATGAAAAAATAAAAGGAATTCAAACTCCCAAACAAGTTTAAGGATGCCAACCTTTAGTTCATCATTATCGCAAAGCTCAACAAATAATCCACACTCCTGCCACTCAAACACGTAAATTAACTTTGAGAATAATGCAGTAACATATTTTCGGTCAAGTGCTGATTAGATTGAAGTAGCTGACTCACTACTTTACCTTTAAGCCGCGACTTCGCAGATAGTCTTTTAATTCCTGTATATCAATGATATGGAAATGAAAGACCGAAGCCGCAAGGAGAACAGTTGCTCCAGCTTCTACTGCATCGTAGAAATGTTCCAGTTTACCCGCCCCTCCCGAGGCTACGATTGACGCTGAGCAAACATCGGCCATCGCTCTAATAACAGGAAGGTCATAACCGGTTTTAGCACCATCTCCGGCCTTGCTTGTTGGTAATATTACAGAAACTCCGAAACCATTAACTTTCTTAGCCCATTCGACAGCATCGGAGCCTGTAGCAGTTCGGCCTCCATCGATATAAACCTCGTAGCCGGAAGGCAATGATTCATTTTGGTCCACATCTATCGCAACCGTTACCTTTTCCGGACCAAACTCCTTGACCATATCCGCAATGACTTCCGGCTTGCGAAAAGCAGCACTGCTTATTGATACATTATCAGCGCCTGCTTCAATGACAGCCGAAGCCGACTCCACATCTCCAATACCACCACCCACGGTAAATGGAACAGTTGTAGCCTGAGCTACTTTTTTGACAACATCAAGCATAGTAGGTCGATTCTCAACAGTCGCTGTTATATCCAATAAGGCAAGTTCATCCGCCCCGGCCTGGCAGTAAGCCTTTGCGCATTCGACGGGATCCCCCGCATCACGAATGTCCACAAAATGAACTCCTTTGACCACACGGCCATTTTGCATATCCAAACAAGGCATAATACTAACTTGCTGTTCCATTCTTAAATCTCCTTTTCTTCGAGTTCCTTCAATAACTTCTACTGATTCTAAATCACGGATTAGTTTCGGATTATAACTTCATTGCATACTATAGCAAGCCCTTTACCTAATCATAAGTTTCCCATCTAATGAAACCACGTTCCACCAATCCGACTTTACGCTTGTATTCTGACCCGACTGTGGTTAAATTTATCGTCATCATAACAAGAAATCCTGGCCAATTAATATAGACCTTTACCACGGGAGATGCATAAATGAAAAAGAAGAGAATACCAGGATGTGAAATAAGCCTGTTTCATGGAATGAGCATGGTTATAGTATTGGTGCTCTTCACATTGTGTACAAATATACAAACAAACGGTAACACAAACAAACCAAAAACTATTGTCGCAAAGAGTAGTAGTCTCGATAGCCGGACACCACTGTCCACACCGAGCATAATCCCGACCGATTTACGTTGTGAATACCGCGCCAATCACTTAGGCATTGACGTGAAACGACCACGAATGAGCTGGAAGCTAAAGGCAACCAATCCAGTGCAACGCGGACAGGCACAGAGGGCTTACCGTATTTTAGTGGCCAGTTCGGAGGAATTGCTTGCACAGGACAAAGGCGACTTATGGGATTCGGGTGAAGTCGAGTCCGACCAGTCAAACCTCGTGATTTATCGTGGCTCTCTCCTGCCATCCGGCACGCGCTGCTATTGGAAGATTCGGGTGCGCGATAACAATGGAATACTCTCGACCTGGAGCACATCAGCCCGGTGGACAATGGGATTGTTGAATCCATCGGACTGGTCAGCCAAATGGATAGGCACTGAACGGAAATTCGTCGAGGTTAAGAAGTTACCGCCGGAAGGTAACTACTTATCCGACCCCTGGTTTCGCAAGGTGATTACCTTACAAGAAAGGCCCCGGCGGGCAACTATGTATGTAGCATCTGTTGGCTATCATGAACTCTATGTGAACGGAAAAAAGGTTACGGATACGGTTCTGATGCCGAGCGTGGCCGACCATACAAGGCGAGCACGTTATGTGACTTATGAAATTGCCGAACACATGCATCCCGGCCGGAATGTGATTGGCCTGTGGCTGGGTACATCGTGGGCTATCTTCCCACTGTATAAGACTGACGACAAACCGCAAACACCAATAGTCATTGCTCAGGCTGACATCGAAATGAAAGATGGCGAAACATTAAGCCTGATTACCGATGAAACATGGAAGACCTATCCAAGTCCAAACGTTCTTTTAGGAATCTGGATGTTCATGAATTACGGTGGCGAATACTACGATGCCAATAGGGAATTACAGAATTGGTGCAGTGCCGATTTGGATGATACGAACTGGAAGCAAGCCACAGTGTATCATCCCGAGTTGAAGCTTTCAGCCGAAATGGTTGAACCAAACCACCGCATCAAGAAAATCGAACCTGTCGCCATTGAACAGGTCGAGGGAGAGGGTTATCGTGTGGATATGGGGGTAAATTTTGTCGGTTTCATCGAATTCGATGTTAAGGGACGGCTTGGCAATATTGTCGAATTACAATTTTCCGAAGACAAAGATAAATTAATGACCCACCGGCTACGCAGTGCTTACCGAATCGGACCCGGTGGCAAGGGTACTTTCCGCAATCGTTTCAATTATGGTTCGGGAAGGTGGATTCTAATTAAAGGATTAGGATATCAGCCCGACCTTCAGGATATTCGCGGCTATCTGGTGCGGACCGACTTTCAACGTGCCGGATGGTTCGAGTGTTCCAACAAACTACTTAACGATATTTACAACATTACACTGTGGACTTTTGAGAATCTCAGTCTCGGCGGTTATGTTGTCGACTGCCCCCAGCGCGAACGCATGGGCTACGGTGGCGATGCCCACGCCACAACACAGACAGCACTGAACAATTATCATCTGGGGTCTTTCTACACGAAATGGAGCCAGGATTGGCGCGATGTCCAGGGAAAAGATACCGCCTGGGGTCTTGGTGAAAAATCAACGAACCAAAACGCTCCAACGTCGGCTGGTAATCTACCGTACACTGCCCCGACATACTGGGGTGGCGGTGGGCCCGCCTGGAGCGGTATTTGTATTACCCTGCCGTGGTATGTTTATCGGCACTATGGTGACATACGCATACTCGAAGAGAACTTCGACACAATCCAGCGCTGGCTGGCCTTTCTTGAAACAAAGTCAAAGAATAATATGCTCGTTCGCTGGGGCGGGGAATGGGACTTTTTAGGTGACTGGCTCTGGCCGGGGGCCCAGGGAGTTAACGGTGACACACGCGAGACCCTCTTTTTCAACAATTGCTATTGGATTTACAACCTGCAAACAGCCGCACGGATTGCCGATGCCTTGGGAAAGAAAGATATTGCTGACCGATATCGTAATCGGGCGGAAGTTATAACTAAGGCTGTACACAAGGAATTCTTCGACGCTCAGGAAAACGGCTATGTGAATAACCTGCAGGCTTATCTTGCTATCGCAACGCTTGTAGGACTACCTCCCGAGGAACTTCAACCGGCCGTATGGAAACGCTTCGAGGACGAGATTCTCATCCATCGCAAAGGACACTTCTGGGGAGGGATAACCGGTGGTTATTTCATTGTCAAGAACCTGCTGGAGTTCGACCGTCCAGACCTGATGTTTGAAATGGCCACTAAAAGGGACTATCCGAGCTGGGGAGATATGCTACAAAAAGGAGCTACGACTCTCTGGGAGGCCTGGGATGGCCGTAATTCGCTTCTGCACAGCTCGTATCTGCACATCGGAGCCTGGTTCATAGAAGGGCTCGGTGGTATCAAACCCGACCCGAAAAGTCCGGGATACAAACATTTCCTCATCAAGCCCGGCGTACTAAGAAACAAGCCTCTTGACTGGGTGAAAGTCAGACTCGAATCCCCGTATGGCACAATCCGAAGCAACTGGCAGGTTGTTAATGGAACACTCAGGCTAAGTGTTTCTGTCCCACCCAATACAACCGCAACACTCTATTTGCCAACAAAAGACCCGACATCAATCAAGGAAGGAAATGTCCCTTTAGCCGAGGCTCATGGCATCAAACGCCTGCGCGATACAAAGGAGCATTCCTTGCTTGAAATTCAACCCGGCCACTATAACTTCAAAGCAATATTATAACTAATAGTCATCTTATATGGGGGTGTTAGTCAATGAAGCTTTCACTTTAAACGATTAAAGTACGTAAAATTATTGAAAAAGCTGAAGTAAAGTGATAGAATAAGAGAGTTATTAAATTAAAAATGGGGCTGGATGCACAGGTTATGGAGGTTCACAAATGGCTTCGGAAGGAAGAAAGCGAATATCGTCAATTCACCAAATGATTAGAAAGAACAAAAGCTCAGGAGAACAGCATAAAAGATGTCCAAAGACAGGAAAGGTAATTCCAAATAACAGGAAGTATCGCTGGCTGATATTGGTGTTTCCGATTGTAGGGCTGGTGTCGCTGATATGGTTCCTTATACGCGTATTGCCGAAACCTTCCCGCGCAACATATCCCTGCCAGCGGGTGGCGGCACCACTGGCAAGCGGCTTCATTATCTGGATTACCGGATTGATTGCCTCAACCTTGGCGTTCCGTAAAGCAAGGCGGCTACTACATCAAACGCGGTATATTATTGCAGCAATGTGTTTGTTTTCGGCGATTGCGGCTATATGGATGTCTGCAAGTCTTACGAGTGAGAATGCAACAATAGCGGCCGAGCCACATCCTGTCAATGCCCCCATTGGAATTGCCAAAGGAGTTAAACCTGGTCGCGTCGCCTGGATTCACGACCCGAATGCTACAGACTGGAACTATATTAGTCGTAATCAGACCGAACACTGGTATGAGCATGACCACACCAATCAAGCAGTAGTTAACAGAATGATGTCAACAGCTATCCATGCGCTGGCAGATGAACAAACAGATGTGGCTGCATGGGATGCAATATTCCGGCATTTTAACCAGCAGCGAGGCAAAGGAGATGTAGGCTACATACCCGGCGAAAAAATAGGCATCAAAGTCAACCATACACTAAGCTATAACGCGAATCAGGCAACGATGGACAAAAGAAGCAATCTTATGAATTATATCGGTAATTCACCTCAGTTGACTATCGCTTTCCTAAGGCAATTGATAGATGTTGTAGGGGTGGCTCCGGGCGATATTTCAATCGGTGACCCGGGCAGGATTATGCCAAACTACTGGTATGATATGGTCGAGCCGAATTGTCCCGGTGTAGTCTATATCGCGAGAGTCGGCGGCAAAGGGCGGACCCAGTCGCAGTGGTCGAGTGTTGAGTTTAACTGGAGCGACCCGGACTCAGGACGCTGGGCGGGTGTCACCGAGCAGGACCATATACCCATTTGTTTCGCACAAGCCGATTACTTCATAAATTTCCCTGTTCTAAAAAGCCACAACTCAGGTGGCATAACCGTATGCGCCAAAAATAACTATGGCTCACTCTTAAGGAATCCTGATGCAGGAGACCAACCAAATTCACGCAACTGGTACAATATGCACGATACTCTGCCGAACAATATTCGAGGCATGGGTAATTATCGCTGCCTTGTTGACTTGATGGGCCATGAGCAATTAGGAGGCAAGACATTGCTTTGCTTAGTTGACGGACTCTTTGCGGGAATTAACTGGGATTCGCGACCGAGCAAATGGCAAATGGAACCTTTCAATGACGACTGGCCTTCGAGCATATTTCTTTCAATGGACCAGGTTGCGCTTGACTCGGTATGCTTTGACTTTTTGTACACAGAATGGAGCGACTATCCGCATATATCCGGTGCTCAGGATTATCTGCATGAGGCAGCGCTGGCAAACAATCCTCCTTCTGAAACAATATACGATCCGGAGAATGATGGAATCCCTCTTGAAAGTCTTGGTGTCCACGAGCATTGGAACAATCCTGTGGATAAGCAATACTCCAGGAACCTGGGAACAGGTGAAGGA
>CAZJIR010000023.1:6415-16193 GCA_964546095.1 uncultured Pirellulales bacterium | reverse complement strand
TATCACTTCTCCATTGTGCATGCGAATGCATCCTCGTGAGTCTGCTGTGCCGATTTGTTCCGGGTCCTTTGTGCCGTGGATACCAAAGCCATCCCTGCCTTTGGCGTTCCCTTTTATACCTTCCAGCCCTATCCATCTTGAGCCTAAAGGATAATCAGGGTCCTCAGGATAATAGGTTTTACCGGTAACTCTGTCCGGCCATGGTGGTTTTATCAGCTTTCCATTTGATCTGACCCGCCAGAGTCCTGTCGGCGTCTCCGAGTCCTCTTTGCCGAGGCCGACACGAAAGCTCCGGACGAAAGTATTGTCCTGAAGATATAAATCCATCGTAAAGGTAGAACGATAAACTTTCGCGTGGAATGGGCCGTTGACGACTTTTATCTGCTCCCCGGCTTGCAAAGCTTCGGGTCGGCTGATTGCGTTAATCCCCTGGAGAACTTCCCATGGGACATTAAACCGCTTGGCGATTGTTGAAAGCAAGTCGCCTCGCTTAACTAAGTAGCTTCCGCAAAGCGTATCGTCAGGGAAAATCCTTTTGCTAAACAGCCATTGTTCCGCAAGCTCAGACAGTTGACTCTTTATAAATGCTCGCTGCTGGAAGTTAATAGGCATTTGCAGCGCCTCGTTTAGTTTCATGCGGGCTTCTATAATCCTGCCGGGCTTTTCGCTGAGCAGCGCCGTGGCTTCGACAATTAAATCGGCCGCCTCCGGATTAGGTTCAATATCCGGCACCTGTATCATCTCCGGCAGATTTGGTTCCGGCGTAGTCTCTTCAGGACTCAATTCCTGTGCAACTTCCGTTGAATTCAGTTCCGATGCAGGCTTGGTTGGTGTCTGCGACGAGGATTCAATATCAGGTTCCGAGCCCGTCCGGCTGATTTCCGGCATATCGGCCTCGGATGGTGTAACTTCGGCTTCGTCTTTATTTTTACCGAAAGGACCAAGAGCAAAAGCAATCACCGCAACAACAATAAGTAAAATCAATAGACCGTATGTCTGGTTTTTATTTTGTGGTCTTCTTCGTCTTCCTTGCGAACGGTAAAAGATACGGGCCATCTTATTCTCCTTTCCGATTATTGAAATACATTATTTCCTCGTCGGTTACTAACAAATCCACCGGTTCGTCGTGTTCTGTAACCGGTACCGAATCAACGAGCTGTTCAGAAAAAGCAAAGCCGCATCTGGAAGCCTTAAGTTTAGGATTAGCGAAAAACCTGTCGTAATATGAACCACCACGACCAATCCGATTGCCCTTTCTGTCATATCCTAACGCCGGCGTGACTACCATATCAATCTCTTCAAACGGCGTCGGAACACCTGCTGTCGGATTTCGCAAACCCCAGGCGCCCGTCTTGATATCCATTTCAAGTGAGTTTATCTGGACTGGTATCATATGCCGTTGCTGCCAGGAAATTTTAGGCACTACTACGGCCTTACCAAGCTGCCAGGCGCTGAGTATAGCCTCAGATGTATCGGCTTCATGCGGAAGAGTTAAATACATCATAATTGTCGAAGCATTCTGAAACTGTACCAGCGAGATTAATTTCTGGCATGCTTTCCGGCTTTTCTCAACCCTTTGCTCCTGGGGCATTGCAAGCAGGCAATTCTGTAATTTCCTACGCAACTGTGCTTTATCCATTTATCTGTCTTTCTCTACAGTATTGCCATTAACAGATTTACTATTTTGTATCAGGCTTTGCAGCTTTTGTAAATAGCTCTGAATATTTTTTTCGAAGCCGTGTTCTTTCGGCACGTAATATCTTTTATTTATCGATGCCGGCAGATATTCTTGTGGTACGAAACCATCCTTAAAGTTATGCGGATACTTGTAATTAGCTCCGAATCCTAATTTTTTTGCAGCCCGATAGTGACTGTCTTTTAGATGTTTCGGCACTTGTTGAGTTGGCTGTTGTTTTACATCGGCCATCGCTTCCCAGATGGCACAGGACGCGGCATTTGATTTAGGGGCACATGCAACGTACAACGCCGCCTGTGCAAGCGTCAGTTGGGCTTCCGGCAAGCCCACAAACTCGGATATCTGAACCGCCGCCGCAGCTAAAACACTCGCCATCGGGTCGGCATTTCCCACGTCTTCAGCCGCACAAATCGCAATCCGGCGGGCAATAAAACGTATATCTTCCCCGCCCACTAACATTCTGGCAAGCCAGTAAACCGTTGCATCGGGGTCCGAACCCCGCATGCTTTTCTGCAAAGCGCTTGCCAGGTCGTAGTGCGTATCGCCCGTACCATCGTATTCTATTGTCTTCTGTTGTATCGACTCCTTTGCAACTTCCAGATTAAATTTTATTTTAGCATCTGATTTACGGGCCGCCTGTGATAGCACACCCACCTCAAGGGCTGTAAGCGCCTTTCTTGCATCTCCGTCACACATCACCGCCAAAAACTTCAAAGCCTTCTTTTCCGCCTCGATATCATATTTACCGAGTCCTCTTTCTGGGTCGTCGAGCGCCCTTTTCAGTAGTTTTAAGATATCTTCCTCGCCGAGAGGCTCAAAGTGAAATACCGTGCTGCGCGAAATCAATGGTGAGTTGACCGAAAAAAACGGATTTTCAGTAGTGGCACCTATGAGAATCAAAACTCCCGCCTCGACATCATCCAGCAGGACATCCTGTTGGGCACGGTTGAAGCGGTGAATTTCGTCCATAAAGAGCACAGTTCTTGTTCCGTCCGCTGCGAGTCTGTCACGGGCACAGGTAATTATCTGCCGAATGTCTTTGACACTGGCTGCAGGGGCACTGAGATAGTGAAATTCGGCTTTTGTATGGTTCGCAATCACAGCAGCCAAAGAAGTCTTGCCGACTCCGGGTGGACCGTAAAATATTAGGCTGCTGAGCTTGTCAGCCTCAAGCATCCTCGTTAAAAGTTTATCGGACCCGAGAAAGTGCCTTTGTCCGATGAATTCATCGAGCTTTCTTGGTCTCATTCGAGCAGCTAACGGTGTAGCTGAGCTTATGTTTGCCTCTTCGGACTTGCTGAACAGGGTGTTATTGCTCTTGTTTGTATCCATTTGGGATATTATAAGGAAGATGTGTAGAACTGTCGAAAATTTAATCGTTTTCCTGTTCGAGAGACTTTTAAGCGGCCTTTTATCGCACTTTTATGAAAATAGCTTATCTAAAAAAGGCTTTTTTTTAATTTAATTTGCAGGTGTGAACCGATAAACTTTTTAGACAATAGGCGGGTGGTTTTATTCTATAACGTATAAGATTATGAGATTTCACGTGGCAGGTAAAGTATAGTTAAAGGTTTTAAGGGGAAGAACATGAAAAAAGGACTTTTATTTATTGCCGTGATTTTATTGAGTACAGCCGGTTTAACTCAGGCACAGCAAGGTGAGCTAAGTGGAACTTTAGATGTAACCTATCTGAGCGCCTACATGTGGTACGGTTTCGACCAATTTGTGGGAGCTCATGGCGAGGGTGCGATTCGACCCGGTGTCGACTTGGACCTTTATGGCACGGGGCTGGGACTAAATGTTTTGTGGTATAGAGCCAATACGGGCAGATACGAAAACCTTGAGGAAATCGACCTAACCTTATCTTACAAAAGCAGGTTCTTTGAATACGAAACTTATGCCACTGACTACATGGTTGGCTGGGTCTATTATGGCTACCCTGACCAGCCGAGAGGTGGCAGCACGACCGGCACGGCAAGAGACCGTAGTACTTCAGACCTACAGGAAGCTTTTGCAACACTTTCTTGGCCGGAAATCTGCCCCGAAGGTGTAGTACCCAGCTACACTGCTGTTCGTATATGGCCGTCCGAAAGTGGTTCTGCCTTGAGTAGGTTGCTTAGTAACAACGGTGGTGCCGGCGGTTGGATACATGTCCTCGGACTTGGCTACGACCTGCCGGTTGAGGGGTTTCTCCCGGATATTCCGGAACAAATCCTCCATCTTTCTGCTACATTGACCTACAACGATGGTGTTTTAGGCGTGGACAGTGATTGGACACACGCCGTCTTAGGTGTTTCTACGGATTTTGACCTTGATAATGACCTTAGTTTCGTTCCGGGCCTTTATTATCAGAAATCCCTGGACTATTGGGACAGCACCAGTGGCAACCTCTTTAATGATGTACTCTGGTGCAGCTTGAGTGTGAGGTACAGCTTTTAAAATCAATAGGTATTTTTTACGTAAGATTAAAAGGCCGGCCTTGGAAAACCGGCCTTTTTTTGTTAGTTCGTTTTTTTCTATACATTAGAAAAATCAATTCTAAGTTATTCTGTTGGCTGTAAATTTCGCTGTTTCTATCAGGGCTTCTTTAGCATCGCTTTCTTTTAAATCTTCAAGAGCCTGCGTTGCTTTTACGACATATTTCTGTGCCCGCTTGTGCGCATATTCCAAACTGCCGAAACGGCTTAAAATCTCCGTAAGAGCCACCTTATCGTATTGGGTGTTGTCAGTCTCAAGATATGAATTAATAATTTTCTCTTTCTCTCCCTCGCCCACTGCCGCCAGTAAATGTATCATGGCCAAAGTCAGCTTGTTTTTATTGACATCACTACCGGATGTTTTGCCTGTCTTGCTTTCATCCCCGGTTATATCAAGTAAATCATCGGTAATTTGAAAAGCAATGCCGGCATTTAAGCCAAATTCAGCCAACGACTGTCTTTGAGCTTTGGTCGCTTGCGCCAAAAGCGCACCAAGACTACAGGCGCTGCTGAAAAGAACAGCACTTTTTTCAGTGATTACGTCGATATATTCAGATTCACTTAACTGCCAATTGTGTCTTTGAACCACCTGTTTCAGCTCACCTTCGCAGACCCGAATCGCCGCGCCGGCGATTACCTTTGATACTTGCGGCTTTAAACCCGCACACATCTTGAAAACCCGGCTCAATAACAAATCACCTAACAATACAGCGGCCTCGTTACCCCAAATACTATTTACCGTGGGCCGGCCCCGTCGTTTTTGCCCTTCGTCTATTACATCATCGTGCAATAACGTTGCATTGTGAATCATCTCGACAATTGCTGCTACGCGGATATGTTCCTCCGCGATGTTGCCGCAGCAGCCACCGGCAAGCAAAACCAGTCCGGGGCGAAGCATCTTGCCCTCGCGACCACGTAAATGTTTGAGCAATTGATTTATATCATTCTCCTCAGTCGGAGCGGTCAACTGCTCATTGATTAACTCTCTCACACGGTTTAGCTGATGGTCGATAAGTCTGAAAGCACTGAGTCTGTTGTAAGGAACAGAAGCTGATATGTCGGAATCTGCCGGTAATTGCATAGCATTGAGCGAATAGCGGATACCAAGTTCAGGTTTATCGGCTATCTGTTATTGTCCCTTTCCGTGGGCATATTTGAAGAACTTTTGTCTGAGCAATTTTGTGATAGGCCCGGGCTTACCGTCACCGATAATCCTGCCGTCAATCTCGACGATACCAATAACCTCAGCCGCTGAGCCCGTAAGAAACAATTCGTCGCAAATATACAAATCAAATCTCGTCAGGTTCTTCTCAACCACCTTGAGATTTTCTTCCTTAGCCAGCCTGATAACAACACCTCGTGTTATTCCTTCCAGCGAACCTGCTTCGATGGGCGGCATGTAAATCACACCGTCTCTAACAATAAAAACGTTATCGCCGGTTGCTTCAGCCACGTATCCTTCGTGGTTATACATAATTGCTTCCGGTACATCGTTGTCCAAAGCCTCAATCTTGGCTAAGATGTTATTGAGATAGTTCAGACTCTTGACCTGGGGCGGAATCGCCAAAGGATGATTGCGAACCGTGGTTGCGCTGATTATTTTCATCCCTTTTTCGTAAAGCTCTTCAGGATACAGTTGGATATTATCAGCTATGATAATTATTCTGCTGTTCTCGCATATGAAGGGATTGATCCCCAAAGTACCTGTTCCACGGGTAATTACTAATCGGATATAACCGTTACCAACACCATTCGCTTCGGTAGTTTTTTCGATTGCTTTGATAAGCTCGCTTTTACTCATCGAAATCTCAAGCCGAATTGCCTTGGCCGATTCGTAAAGCCGTCTTATGTGAGCATCCAACTCGAATACCTTGCTGTTATAAACACGGATACCTTCAAAGACACCATCGCCGTAAAGGAGACCGTGGTCGAAGACGGAGATTTTTGCGTCTTTCTCGTCAACAAGTTCGCCGTCTATCCAGATTTTAAGTGCCATGAAAAACCTCGTGCATCGAATATCTGCTACACCCTAATTCTCAATTTTACCATCGACCAATGTTACTATTCGCTCGGCTCTTTGTGCTATTCTTTCGTTGTGTGTAACCATTACTATTGTCTGGCCGGCTCTGTTCAATCTTTCGAGAATATCTAAAATACCATTTCCTGTTACAGAGTCAAGATTTCCTGTCGGCTCATCCGCCAAAAGCAGCCTTGGCTCATTCATCAATGCCCTGCCTATGGCCACCCTTTGCCTTTCTCCGCCGGATAACTGATACGGCTTATGTTTAGTCCGTTCGGACAATCCAAGCTGCTTAAGTAATTCTTTGGCACGGCTTTTCGCCCTTTTGCGGCATCCAAACCAGCCTATTACACTTTTGCCGGCCATCTCTGGTAGAAAAACGTTTTCCAGCACGCTTAATTCGTCTAATAAATGATAAAACTGAAATACAAATCCCACCATTTTGTTGCGGAATCTGTTTAATTCTCTGCTGCTATGCCGGCTCAAGTCGCGGCCCTTGAACTTGACAACGCCCTTGTCCGGCTTGTCCAGTGCACCCAATATATGCAAAAGTGTGCTTTTGCCGCTGCCAGAGGCCCCGATTATTGCAACAAATTCGCCCTTCTTAACAGCCAGATTGGCACCTTTGAGCACTTTAACGACGGCCGTGCCCATCCGATAAGATTTATAAAGCCCTTCTGCCTTTAATATGGAATCGTTTTCACTCATATAATCATTAATCAATAATGCCGTCCTTGTTAATTTCGGTCTACAATTAAAAAAGCTCCTGATAATAATCAATAATTGATTTGCTTTAAAGCAGATACTCTAATGCTTTCTATTTTTTATCAATTATAGCTGGTTCACCTGCAAAGTTTCTATCGGAGCCGAATTTGCCGCCTGTCGGCTCGGCAGCAACGCACCGACAGAACAGGCCACGATCGCCGATATTACAATTACTCCTATAACTTTGGGATTCATCTGGTTTGGAATATCACCTATCACATAAATTGTTCTGTCCCACAATTGGAACTGAAAATGCTCGAAAAGCCAGTGTTCTATCTGATTTATTTTCTTCAAGAACAACCACCCGCCGAATATACCTGTACAAGAGCCTACGAGACCCACTAAAAAAGCAAAGCCGAAAAATAATTCGATAATATCTACATTCGATGCGCCTATACTTCTCAATATCCCTATGTCTTTGCTCTTATGACTGATAATCATATAGAACGTAACAAAGACAATAAAAACAGTCGTAATTCCCACAAAGGCGAACATAACACTTATAACCGCCTGCTCCTGCTCCATTGGTGCTATTATTGAACGTCTATAATTTTTCCAGCTTTGTACGCTAACGTTATCCAGCAGGTATGCCTGTGCTTGGTCGGCTTTCTCCTGTTTGTATTTGTTCCACAGCGAAGCAACTTTTCCACATCCTTCCTGGAGTTTGACATTCGGTTTGAATTTGATGTAGATTGCACTGATTCTCTTTGTAGCTCCATCCATACCGCAAAGCCGCTGGGCCCACTCGAACGGCAGGTAAATTGTCGAATAATCTACATGGGCCAGACCGCTTTGTGAGGTATCGCTGAAGTAGAATGTTTTTGTTTTCACCAGTCCGGTGCTGGCTTTGGACAAAGCACCTCTTGCAGTTAGAGGAAAACAGCTTATCGAATAATCGGTCTGGGCAGCGATTAAGTGATGAATATAACTACCGTTTGAATCACGTTTAAGGGCGCGGTCAATTCCTAAGACACACCCCGGAAGATTGGGGTCATAGAAAGGCAGGAATGCCTTGGAAACGTCACCTTTATGATAATATATTGTTTCTTCGAAATCTGTTACAAGGCCGTGCTTAACAGGGTTGATGCCAAGCAGCTCAAGGCCGAAGTTATTTTCTGTGTTTCTGATATTTATCAGTGCATAACTTTTAATCACAGGTGAGACGGCCAGGATAAAATCATTTTGTTGTTCCAGTATAGCAATAAAATCCTCATAATATGCAAAGCCCACTAATGATTCGGTTCCGATTATACAATCTCCCACAAAGTTGTGATTTTTCTGCTTAAAATTACTTACCAGACCGTTCATTACGGTCATCACAACAACGACGATAAAAACACATAGCGCAACTGAAAGCACCGCAAAATAAGTTATGCGTCGTTTTAACAAAAACCTGAATGCAAGAATAATTTTGTACATGAGACTAAAATCTAAAAGTCGAGAGCCGGATATAATGACTCAATATCCGAACAATAAGTTTGAAGTTTGGTTTTACACGTTTCATTTTGCGCTTTACGTTTTATTCGTATCTTAGAATCTCGACCGGTTTTGTTCTTGCTGCGATTAGAGCCGGTATAAAAGTCCCGATGGCGGCTGCAATAATGGCAAGTAGTACAATAGGCAGAGTCGATATCCAGTCGACCTCGTTGGGTATCTTGGTAAAAAAGTAAACACTGCTGTTCCACAGCTTTAATCCAAAAATTATCCTTATCCAATCCTCAATCGCATTAATGTTTTTTGTAAAGATATATCCGAGGACAACTCCGAGGAGCGAACCGGCCGTTCCAACGCAGGCGCCGAAACCTATGAAAATACATGCAACGGAGTTGCCTGTGGTTCCACAGCTTTTTATTATCGCTATATCTTTCTGTTTAAGCCTGACTATCATATAAAATATGCAGAAAACCAGCAAAATAACGCCAAGGCTAACGATACCGAATATCAATAATAAAATTCCCATTTGTTTTTGATACGCTGCAACATATCGGCTTTGCAGTTGTTTCGCTGTTTCGATAGTTGTGTATTTTAAAAGGTATGGGTCCGCTCCTAGGTGCTTTTCTACGAAGTTCCGCCACACTCCGCGAATTACTGCCAACGCAACATCAGTTTCGATATTATCTGCAAGTTTAATTTGAATTTGGCCGGCAATCGGATATTTTTTATTTGGGTATAAAATGCTTTGTAGTTGTTCAATCGCAAGATATATACAGGCCTTATCGAATTGATATACTCCTGTTTCAACGACATCAACAATTGTAAATGGTATTACTTTTCTTTTAATTTCCGGTCCTGCCTCGTTATCGCTGTTTGTCTCCGAGACAGTTCCGGTTGTAAGGATGACTTGTTGGCCTAACGTTTCTTTGATTGTGTCAAAATCATACTGGTCTGTTTTTTCGTCTGGTTCGGCCAGGATGCCAATTCCAACAAATCCTCCGATTTTTCCTTCGGAGTTGTTTGTCTGAAAAGATAATTTGCCTTTTGAGTCTTTTTGCTTGAGTAAAAACCGGTCGAAACCTGTTACCCTCGCTCGTCGTACAGGCTCAATCCCCCAGATATCAACTGCTCGCACATTACCTTTACCCAGATGTAGCAGGCCCTGATTCGAGAGCATCGCGGTTGCCGCTTTTACCGTTTCTGTTTGCTCTAACTGTTCGATAAGCACTCCGTATTGTGCAAACTTGACCGGCGGAGCAATAACAACATCGCCTATTGCCTCAACAGCCGCTTGCTCGAATGCATTGATAAAGCCGTTGAACAAGCTGGCGACGACTATCAGCAATGAAACAGAGAGCGCAACTGCGGTAATACTCAAAAAGACTA
>CAZJIR010000023.1:0-6405 GCA_964546095.1 uncultured Pirellulales bacterium | reverse complement strand
ATCGCAGCCATAAAAAGAATTTCAGCATCTCATATCCATAATTGCGTGGGTTTAATTTTTAGTTCAGCATTGTTATTCCTGCATCAGCAGGAATCCATAATACCTCCGCTATCCACCGTTACTATCCGTTGATTTGTGCCTGAGAAGTGGAAACAGAACGACGTCCCGAATACTCGCAGCACCGGTTAATACCATAATCAGTCTGTCGATTCCGATACCTAACCCGCCGGCCGGCGGCATACCATATTTCAACGCCGTTACGTAATCATAGTCCATTTTTGTTAGAGATTCTTCCTGTCCCTTAAGCTGAGTAAGGAAATTCTCGTATTGTTCAGCGGGGTCATTCAGTTCCGTATAAGCATTAGCCAATTCCATCCGGACGATAAACAGTTCGAACCGCTCGGCGAATTCGGGATTATCTTTATTGCGTTTGGCTAATGGACACAGCGCCGCCGGGTAATCTATCACAAACGTCGGGTCGACCAGGTTGTTTTCAACGGTCGCTTCAAACACCTCATTAATAACAACGACGTCATCCATATCCGCTTCGTCTACTTCGAGCTGCTTTGCTTTGGTTCTGATAGACTCGATATCATTAATATCACAGCCGCTATATTCTTTCAGCAGTTCCGTGTATTTTGCCCGTCGCCAGGGTCGGGTAAAATCTATCGTTAAATCGCTAAATTGAACCTTTGTTCCTTCGCAGTATTTTTCTATGCAAAGCCCGAATATCTCTTCGGTCAAATCCATCATCACGTTGTAATCACCATAAGCCTGATACACTTCGAGCATCGTAAATTCCGGGTTATGCTGCCGGCTAAGACCCTCATTACGGAAATTGCGGTTTATCTCAAAGACCTTTTCCATTCCTCCGACAAGCAGCCTTTTTAGAAACAGCTCCGGCGAAATCCGCAGAAACAAATCCATGCCCAGACTGTTGTGGTGCGTTATGAACGGCTTTGCCGCGGCACCGCCAGCTATAGTCTGCATCATTGGTGTCTCGACTTCCAGAAAACCCTTCGAGTTGAGAAATTCGCGAATCGTGGAAATGATTGCACTGCGCTTTTTGAAACGCTCCATTACTTCAGGATTGGCCCACAGGTCCACGTATCTCTGCCTGTAACGTTGGTCAATATCCGCCAGGCCGTGAAATTTCTCCGGCGGCGGTAGCAGGCACTTGCTAAGAAGTAAAACATTATCAACCCATATCGTAATCTCACCGGTTTTGGTTTTGCCCAACTGCCCGGCTGCACCGATAATGTCACCGAGTTCGAGTAATTTTACAAGCTCCCAATGCTCACTAAGAAGCTTTTTGCTTAGGCCGACCTGAATGGTCCCGCTGCGGTCGCGCAAAGTAATAAAAATCAGCTTCCCGATGTCCCTCAATAGCACAATCCGGCCGGCACATTTGGCCTGCTGGCTATCGTCGCCGTCCTTAAATCGGCCTTTTATGTCCTCGGCCTGCTCGGCCCCCTCGTATCTGCCGCCATAAGGTTCGACGCCTGAATCTTTAATCCGGGATAGCTTCTCCTGCCTTTGTTTCTCGAACTTGTTTATCTCGTTAGAGAATCCCGGTGTTGTTGCTGGCGATTTGTTTCCCTGTGTTTGTTGGGAAACTTCTTCTTCCTGTGTCATATTCTTGTAAGTCCTTTTGGGTACCCTGTCAGAAAATTTCCGAAAGGATTAATATCCTGTGTGTTTGTTAAATTCATATCTGTAAAATGCAGGTCAATTACGCTGCGCCAGCGCCGGAACCTCACTTTCAATTAGCTTGCTCCTGACAACTAAAAGACCAATTGCCAGTTGCGGGTCGGTCGCGAGGGTTTCTTCGGCTGTATGTTTCCTTGTTTTATTATTGTTGTTGTCGTGGTCGGCTTGAACAAGTACGTCGTTATCTCTCTGGATATCAATCATTTGTTTAATTTCATCACTGCTCAATTTTACCTCGACGTCCGGCCCAACACCCCAGTCTGTTCTGCCTAATTTTTCCATGGCTTCCCGGCTTTCAACTCTCTGGTCGGAAGGTAGGTGATAATGTGCCATAGTATATTTCAACTGTGCGCCACTACCGGGATAGCCAGTTATCCCTTGCACGCTGCCTTTACCGTGAGTCCTGGTACCTACAAGAATTGCCCGCTCGTATGCTTTGTCTGCTAAGGCACCGGCCACAATCTCCGATGCGCTGGCCGAGTTTGAATTTACTAGTATCACAAGCGGATAATTCGGATGGGTTTTTTTCTTGTGTGCATACTCATATATCGGCATCCTGCCGAAGCCGGGTTGTCTTTTAACTATCGTTCCTTCTTTGATGAATTTGTCGGTTACCGCAACCGCACTGTCTAAAAGACCGCCTGTATTGGACCGCAAATCCAGAACTAATCCCTTCAATCCATTTGACTCAAGTTCGACTAATGTCTCTTCTAAGCTCGAAGCGGTTTCAGCCGAGAAGCTCGTAAGACGGACATATCCTATTTTATTTTCTTCGTCGATAATATATAACCATTTTCCCCCATCGGTTCTTTGCCAGCCGCGAATAGTAGGAACGATTATCCTGTCTCTGGTTATCGTAATATCTCTGGTTCCCTCAACGTCGGGCCGTTTTATTGTCAAGGTGACTTTTGTACCCCTTGTGCCGGTTATCTTATGAACGGCACAGGTAAGAGTCATATCTTTTGTTTTAATCCCATCTACAGCCTCTATAACATCGTCGGCATCCAGGCCTGATTTGTAAGCCGGTGTGTCGGGCAGCAGGCTCGCTACTGTCAATAGCCCTTTTCGTTTCGAAATCTCTATACCGATACCCGTAAACTCATTGGTCATCATCTTTTCGAAATCCTGAACCTGCCTCGGCCAGACTATTACAGTATAAGGGTCAAGTGTGGCTAATGCCGCTTCTGAGAACTGTGCAATCAGCACTTGCGTCGGCAAATCCACAGTTATTTCGTTTAGTTTTAGAATTTTCTCAAAAAGCCCCAAGAACTTATGCTTATCAATCTCTTCGGAGTCGTCCGAGGCGGAATTCACTTCATCTAACAAAGATGCCAGAGATGCCGACCAGGCTGCAAGTTGTTGTTTGTCGGGCGGTACAAAGGAATTCTTCCCGGGAATAAGCTCTGATAATTCAGGAATTTTCTCATCAAGGCTGGCTTTTTGGGATGAGGTATCTTCACTTCGTGAATCCGTTTTTAATCTGGACGATGTACCAGCCACCTCTGCCAATAATTTGCAGCGTTCGATGGCCTTCTTGGTTATCAGGTTGTAATCGATTGTATTAACGTAGTGCAGGTCTAAGAACACGATTGTTCGAATAAACATCTCTTTCTTCACACCTTGAAAACGCTCCTCGCGGGTTTCGCAGGGATTGTCCTCAAGAGATGCTGCAATAGCAGCCTTATCCAGGAGCTGGTCAGCATAATCTGAGTACCCTTGATTATTTGGGTCTATTGCCATCATCCAGACGTAGCAATTTGTATATGCTTCGAGCCATTTACCTTCAGTCTCATACTCAGCGGCTTTATCTATTGCTTTCTGTAAAACCTCTTGTACGGACTCATTGGACAGAAGCTGCTGTTTTTGCGTCTCATCTGCAAGCTCGCGCGCCTTGTTGATGACTGATAGCGCATCAACGATATCATTGGCATCATTTAAATTTATATCGTTTACGTCATTAGCATCTGTCTCGGCCTGCAACTTTTCAAGCTCAGCTAACTGCTCCTGGTAAGCGGCCTTTTGTGCTGTCTGGCGTTCGTTCTCTGTCGTTTCATACTCGGAAATAATATCTGCAAGACGGGCCAGAGATGAGCTTTGAGATGTATTGTTTTGGTCAACTAACTGTCGCGCTGTAGTAAAATTACCTTCGTATATCTTTGTACAAATCTGTTCAATCAGCGCATAAGGCTCGCCCGTAATAGTAACCTGGGCAGACGCCGCCTTTGCTGTATTGTTAGATTGAGCAGCGAAGCCATAGCAGGAAAATAAAAGTGCTAAAAGGCAACTTAAACTGATTAAATATCTTCTTTTCATCACATAAACCCCATTTCTTGAATTTCGTGAAAATAAATAGTCCATTTTCGGTTCCAGATTCTATGTTTACAATATCTAAGTTCCAGTCTTTTCAATATTAATCGTCAATCGCCAATCGAAAATTGACAATTTATACACACTCTGCTGCTTTTCCGGCACAACCTAATACATGCAGCTTATGCTTGACCATCTCATAAATAGCTTCTCTGCCCGGTCCAAGATAATGGCGTGGGTCAAACTCACCGGGTTTTTCAGCAAAAACCTGTCTTATTTTGGCCGTAAGAGCCAATCGTAAATCCGTATCGATATTGACCTTGCACATAGCCATCTTGGACGCCTTGCTGACGGCATCTTCGGGTACGCCCATTGCATTGGGCATATCGCCTCCGTACTTGTTAATAAGATCGACGAATTCCTTGAGCACACTGCTCGAGCCGTGCATGACCAGTGGAAAGCCGGGCAGCCTGTTTCCTATCTCTTGTATTACGTCAAAAGCCAGTTTTGGTTCGCTTTTGAACTTAAAAGCACCATGGCTCGTCCCGCAGGCTATCGCTAAGGAATCACAGCCGCTTTTTTCAACGAATTCCACTGCCTCATCGGGGTTGGCTATATGCTTGCTCACATCGTCGATGCCCACCACGTCCTCTTCGATGCCGCCTAATTGGCCTAATTCGGCTTCTACAACAACATCTCTTGGGTGGGCATATTCAACCACCTTTTTGGTCACTGCGATGTTTTCCTCGAAAGGCAGGTGTGAAGCATCTATCATTACGGACGTAAAACCGTCGTCTACGAACTGTTTGCATGTCTCGAAGTTGTCCCCGTGGTCTAAGTTTGTTGCGATAGGAATATCCGGGTTTTCCTTTACCACAACATTGATAATCGCATTGAGATAGCTTATCTTCGCGTATTTGCGTGCGCCTCTGGAGACCTGCAGGATGAGCGGGGCCTTCTCTTCGGCCACAGCGTTGATAATGCCCTGTGTGATTTCCATATTATTTACATTGAACGCACCAATCGCGTAGCCGTTTTTGTAAGCCATCTCAAACATCTTTTTGGTATTCACCAACGCCATAATATTCTCCTTAAAATTCTCGAAATTTCTTAAAACTATAATTTTCCGGCCTAAACGTTATATACTAATGCCAATAACTAATATAGGACGTCCAGTTGGGCCAAGTCAATAGTTAATAACCTGATGAGTCGGTCAGTCCCATATAGCTTCTTGACCCAAACGCCAACTCTGGTACTCCCTGAGGCCATATACTAAACATTATTGCCTGTCTATCCAACGATGCATCCGCACTGTATGTGAAACCGCAGTATACCCTGTGATATCGCCTTATAAGCGTTATATCATTACGAACTGTTTTGCCGTAGTCAAAATCAATCTGCCCTGAATATACCATAGTATATCGCGGGTCGAGGACATACGTAGCTGAAAAAGTAACGGCATTAGAGCCTTTTTCGCCGAAACTGTTATCAATCCGTCTTAAATATCTACTGCCTATATAATAACTCAAATCGGGCCAGCGCATATGCGAAAAACCCACGTTAAATTGCTGCGTTACGCCGCTTTGCATGTCGTAATGCATGTCGGACAATATCGCCGTTGTGTCGCTCAGACGCCAGGTATAGTCGGCGCTGAAATAATTTCGCCTCGGTCCAAATATATTACCACTACGTCTGTCGTGTCTGTCCTGGGGATTAATAGTAGTGTGAGAGCTGTTGAGGAGAGGGATAAAAGGCTTATTCCAGATAAACCTGTCTGCTCCCGCGCTCGACCATTCATCGTCAGAGTTATTCACCCACGTAAAGTCCAGGTCCAGCCTCATCCAGTCTACGGTTCGCCTGTTTTTACCGATGCCTCGTTTGGTTTGCAGCCGCTGAGAAATACCTGCGCTTAATGTATCACGCTGCTCGATAACCGAATCGTTCTGGGTATAAGCTGCGGCCGTTATGTATGGCCTCATTATATGCCGCAACTGGTCCAGGTCCCATGTTTCCGATTTGACATCAGGAAAAACTTTCCAATATGGCTGGGACGATATACGGACGCCGGCCTCACCGAACCAGACACCATCTTCCCTCTCTGTTGTGTTGCCGTCAATGTCACTGTAGAAACCCATCCCATCTTCGTAGGCCACCGTCCCGGCCACAAAAGGTACGACCTTCAACTTATCAATCGTCATCGGCAGGTCAATTTCGTTTCTGGTTGATGTAAGCGTAAAGAACTTCTGCGGTCCGGCCGGGGTGTTTTGCTCAGCATAACGCTGACGAAATCGGCCGATATGGCTGTCACTGTAAAATGTCAGCTTATCATCATAAAACGACTGACCGGTCCAGTGAAACTCGGCGCTCGGTAATTCTTCAAGCTCATTG
>CAZJIR010000022.1:5096-16454 GCA_964546095.1 uncultured Pirellulales bacterium | reverse complement strand
GCGCGAGTGTTGAATTAGTACATTCCACCACCGGGTGGCATCGCAGGAGCCTCCTTCTTTTCAGGAATCTCACTCACTATTGCATCAGTTGTCAAAAGCAGCGAGGCAATCGAAGCGCCGTTCTGCAAAGCCGCCCTTTCAACTTTTGTCGGCACGATTACTCCGAATTTAATCATGTCACCGTATTCTTTACGCAGCGCATCGTAGCCGAAATTCTTGTCCTTGCTTTCCATAACCTTCTGCGCCACAATTGAGCCGTCCAGTCCTGCATTTTTTGCGATTTGCTTAATTGGTGCGACCACTGCTCTTCGGATGATATCAACACCAATCTTCTCATCTCCAGCAGCCTTGACTTTGTCCAATGCCGGCAGAACCCTGAGCATCGGCACACCGCCGCCGGGCAGGATACCTTCTTCCACCGCCGCGCGGCAGGCGTGCAGTGCATCCTCTACGCGCGCTTTCTTTTCCTTCATCTCCGCTTCGGTCGCGGCTCCTACATTAATCTGGGCTACGCCGCCTGCTAATTTTGCCAGCCTTTCCTGCAGTTTTTCGATGTCGTAATCGCTGGTCGAATTATCAATCTCGTTCTTAATCTGTTCGATTCTGCCTGTAATGGCTTCGGTGGTACCGCCACCTTCGATAATGGTGGTGGCGTCTTTGTCGATAGTAATACGTTTGGCCCTGCCGAGCTGACGAAGCTCGATGTTCTCCAGTTGCAGGCCAAGGTCCTCGAAGATAGCCTCTCCACCTGTCAACGTTGCGATGTCACTGAGTAGGGCCTTTCGCCTGTCGCCAAATCCGGGGGCCTTTACGGCTGCTACCTGAAGTATTCCACGTAATTTATTGACAACCAGTGTAGCCAGTGCTTCGCCCTCAACGTCTTCGGCGATAAGCAATAAAGGTTTGCCTTGTTTGGCTACCTTTTCGAGCAGGGGAATAAGCGATTTGACCGAGCTTATTTTTTTCTCATGCACCAGAATATACGGCTTTTCCAGCACGACAGTCATATTTTCCAGATTGTTAATAAAGTGCGGGCTGAGATACCCTTTATCGAACTGCATGCCTTCGACCAGTTCGACCGTAGTTTCCAGCGCTTGGCCTTCTTCTACGGTGATGACGCCGTCTTTACCGACTTTATTCATCGCCTCGGCCAGCTTTTTGCCAATTTCCACATCCTGGTTCGCCGAGCAGGTTGCCACCTGTTCGATTTGTTTGCTCGAATCGACAGTTATACTCATTTTTTGCAGTTCATTTACGACCGCTTCCACGGCTTTTTCGATGCCGCGTTTTACCTGCATTGGGTTGGCGCCGGCGGTAATGTTTTTAAGCCCCTCATCGAAAATACTCTCGGCCAGGATAGTTGCAGTCGTTGTCCCGTCGCCGGCTACGGTTGATGTCTTCGACGCCACTTCCTTGACCATCTGTGCGCCCATATTCTCGTATGAATCTTCCAGCTCAATCTCTTTGGCCACTGTTACGCCGTCTTTTGTAACAGTCGGCGAACCGAACGATTTCTCTAAAACTACATTTCTGCCGCACGGCCCAAGCGTTATCTTTACCGCTTTTGCCAGTTTGCTCACACCTTTTTGAACGGCTGTGCGGGCGTCAGTACCAAAAGCTATTTTTTTAGCTGCCATATCTGTCTTTCTCCTATTTTATTGATTATCGTTTCTTTTGTGTGCTCTTCCATTTGTGCCGTTGGCTTTTTTACTTTTCGATCACCGCCATGATATCCGACTCACTCATAATCAGATACTCTTTGCCGTCTATCTTTATCTCTGTCCCGGCATAGCTCGTGAAGAGCACCATATCACCCTTTTTCACCTGCAATTTTTTTGCCGTCCCGTTGTCGAGCACTTTGCCGTCACCAACGCTGACAATTTTGCCTCTTTGTGGTTTTTCTTTGGCACTATCCGGCAGGACTATTCCGCCTGCTGTTGTGGCTTCCGCTTCAAGACGCTGAACGAGCACCTTATCTGCCAATGGTCGAATCTTCATTTTGTACTTACTCCTTTCGAAAAACTTATTTAATCTTTAATTTCATTTATCTATATTGGAAACGTTACGCAGTTCTACTTTTATTTGTGTTTTCCGGGTTACTTTGCAAAAATGTTGCTATGGAATTTTTTAATGAACAATCTGTTTAATTGTTCCAGCAGAATGCTCATATCAACCGGTTTGTCAATTACGCTGAAAACATCTAACTGCAGCGCCTTGCCGAGCAAAGATTCGCCCGCAGCGCTGGTTAATAGAATACACGGCAGCAGTGGATAGTCCATTCGTATAATCTTTATCGTTGCCAGCCCGTTGGATTCTTCCGAGTCCATATCAACGATTGTCGTATGAATCCGTTTCCGCTCGATGATATTGACGAACTCCGATGCATTATCAGCCACCAGCAGATTAACGCCTCTCGGCCGGAATATATGGCGCACAGCCTCCGGCCATGCCCAGTTCGCCTCACTGGCAAGTACGTTAATTTCTTCGAGTTTTGACAGATTAGACACCATATCCGTATACTCCTTTGAAGATATGTGCAAATATTGTGCCAAAGGCCTTTTTATACGACCATATCGGCGCAAGTGCTTATTTTAGATGGGATTAAGATACAAGCTGCGTGCAAACCTTCACCTGCCAAAAGCTAAACCACCGCTCTTTCCTCTGCCAACCTGACAGGTTCTACTGGAATTTACCCGGCTTTAAACCGAACGAGACGGAGCCTCCGGCAGAAATGATACATAACTCGTCATTGCGAGCGAAGCGCGGCAATCTCAATGCCGTCATTCCGAGCTTGCCGAGGAATCTATTTTAAAATTGTCATTCCTGCGAAAGCAGGAATCCAGTCAATCGTAGGGTGGCGGCTTGCCCCACCATTATTTCTATTTCGTCATTTCGACCGAACGAAGTGAGTGGAGAAATCTGGACCATGTGCGATTATTTGCACAACTTTCTGATTAGCCGTGTAGGGTGCGAAATATCGCACCATTTACCTCTAACCAATCTTCACATGATTATTTCCGAGAAGTCAAGTTAGCAGAATGCCGCAACAGGAAAGAATTTATTTTCTTCACGCTCGCTTTCGTCTCTTCAAGATATGGATGATGGCCGCTGTTGTTTAATAAGGTAATATATCCATTAGGTACCGTAAGTGCAAACTTCATGGCATTATCGAGGCTGATTTCACTGTCGTACCTTCCCAGCAAAAGCAGCACAGGCATTGTCAAGTCATTTGCTGACTTGAAAGCATCAAATTCAAAAAATCCACTTGATATTAGTCCTTGTATCAACGCCGGTTCCATGAGATCTTTGCCGATCTCTTTTTCCATGTCAGTTTGGATTTTATCAAGAACAGCGCTGTTTTCAGGATTATAATATTGGAACTTGTAACGTGTCTTCATATCGATTAATTCAAGCAGCTTACCAAAACGCACGTCATTGCTTTGGTTTGATTTATAAATTGCTCTTGCTTGTTCATATTTATCTGAAGGTGCAAGTGCAACCTTGTGAATCATGTTCATTTCAAGGTCTGTCGGGCTGAGTAATGGACAACAAAGAATAAGAGTGGCAACATTATTGGGATACTTGAGGGCATAGGTGATTGCCGTTGCTCCGCCATTGGAGTGACCAAATACAGACCATTTCTCGATTCCTAATTCTTTACGAATGGCTTCTACATCATCAGCCAAAATCGCAAATGAGTATTTACTCGGATCTTTAGGACGGCCTGAGCGCCCGGAACCCCGATAATCCATGTAAATGACTTGTCGAACTTTCGCGATCTCAGGTCCAATCGTTTTTTCAAAAGGACGCGCGGTAGCACCCGGCCCACCGTGGATTATCACCAGGGCAGTAGACTTTGTGCTACTAATTCCCTCAACTTTGTACCATATTTTTACACCACTGTTAGTTACAAAGCCTTCGTTATCACTTTTTAGCACTTTCCTCTGTGGCTGTGCCTCCAGTTGGGGTACAATTATCAATAGACAAATGCTCAGCACACTTAGAATATTTACCAGTAAAGTTTTCATATGACCCTCTCGTAAAATGAAATATTTAACAAGGTTTCTTTCACTTAATTACCACATAACTACGTTTATATGGTTTCCGTATAAAAATCCTGACCTCTCCGAGCCTCAGTATAACACCCATTTGCCCAAAGTCCATTATCATATGATATCATATTCGTTCCCTAACGGGCTGTGTTATCAATGCTTTAAATTATGGCAATATGCTTATGAGGGTCTTTTTTGGGTTTTCAATTTATTAAGGTACTTTATAGTATTGTCATAATTCGTTGGCTCGATATCCCTAAGAAATGAAAGCATACCTAAGGTTTTATTGATATTTACATGCCCACTTTCTTTAATAATTAGGTTGTGAAGGGATGCTCTAAGCTCTCTTTTTCGGCGCCGACCGATCGACAAGTAACCTGGATTTAAATTTACACCAGTTACCCTTATAGGGCCTTTACCGCCAAAAAATTGTGTTTTGCCATTGTTGATTTGAAAACCATTTTCATGAATTATCTCCTTTACAGAACTTATAGTTTTGAAGATTCTGACTCTGTTATTTGAAGAGAATGTTAAATCATCCGCATACCTGGTGTAGATAATTCGCTTTGCTCCACAGACATCTTCGATAGATTTATCACATTCAATGAACACAATGTTTGATAACGCTGGTGATGTTACAGCGCCTTGCGGAAGATAGGACTGAAACGTACATAGACGTGCTAATATTTCAGCTGAAGAAGGATTATTTGTGTAATTCTCAAAAACTTGTTTAACTCTTGTAACATCGATTGATGGGAAAAAATCTTTTAAGTCCAGACGACAGACATATTTTTTGTCCAGGTGTTGCTTGGCATTAGTTTTAATACCTCTTCCTTTTACAAAGCCATGACAGCTATTATGAACCTCGATATTTTGCAGGATGTTACGTAATATCCATGCTTGAATGCCTTTAAGTTCCTGGTTTGGGGCGTCGATAGTTCTTTTTGCTCCTGACTTCTTTGCCATATAGAAGCTGACATAGCAACGATCAGCTCGGCGCGACAATCTTGTCAGTATCAGAAGTGGAATACCAATCTTAGTAGCTAGCTTTTCTGGTGACATACTGGAAATGGAGAGAAAGAGGAGACTTCCAACATTGAAAGTCGAGACTCGGTGCGCTGACCTCTTAGGTCAGTGTGGCGAGTCTCGATGTGGTAAGAGTGAGTTTACAAGAGCCTGGCGAATCGCCCGGCATTCTGATTGCTTGTCAATTATGCTTGCGTTCAGATATTAACTTAGAAGCCTCTCTCTTTCTTTCTCCACATCAATCCTATTTTGATATTTATATTTATTCCATAATCCAACAGCTCTCATTAATGCTGTCTTTTTAATCTTCCTTGCTTGTATAGGTGCATTGATTATATAATAATCGTATCCATCATCGGTAAGAGAAAGTGTTTCGCTATGTCCTGACCCTGTGGTCAAAATATGGCCTTTTTCGATTAGAATTTCAATTGCTGGGTCAATATACTTTTGTGGTATCGATTCATCCCAATCAAGTAAAGCCCTCTCTATCTTAACTCTATATGCAGGTTGATGAATAGCTACAATAAATCCGATCAATCTTGATAGGTTGAACAGGTTTTTTATAGATTTCTCAATCTTAGGTTTTTTGTAGAACAAAACCCGTTTACATATGGTATCAACAGCACTTTCTTTTTTATAATTTTGATAATAAAGAATGTTGTTCCTTGCACGCCTTTTAATCAAACGAATCGGTCCCTCATTAATGAAACTATCCCTATGAGCATATCGCTGATTATTTAGCACTAGTATTCTCTTGGTTAACTCTTCATAGGAGGCAAATGCACCCAATTCGCAAATTGCGCCTGATCCTTCCAGTGGTAAGACGATTAAGTCAACATTCTTAGCTAAGTCATGCTCTAGAGTCAACAAGTCATTGTCTTTTGAAACCATAAGGTTACTGAAAAGCCACTCGGGAAAAACTATATTCACCCTAGCTTTTGTGCCTAGTTTTTTTGCTATCATACTTCTCAGGCTTGTATCATCATTTGCCGCACCACATAAAAAAACATTTATTTGGTTGGTGTCAAGCCTGGCGTATAACTCCGTATAAATTTGGCCTATATCAATCATGTTCAACAATGATAATACCTCTTAATTGCCGACTCTGCAAAGCATATCGCCAATATTTTGCTTGGTCGTATTTTCTTTCGTACAATCATTAAAATGTTTAAGTGATAACAATGTTTATATGGTTTCCGTATAAAGGTACCGTATATATTTCACTATCCGCATAACACGCTCACATTAAGAATACGGTATCATCGTCAGTTATGAATACAAGATGTCTTGCCCGCTCGCTTATCTATTACCAACTTACACCGCATAATCCATATTTTCAAGAAAAATTCGTATCTCTATTCTTGACGCATTGTGCTGCCTACGGTTCGGTACTACTTCTATATACTCCGTCTTTTACAAGACTACGTAAATCTAAACGTTCCTCATGCTGGCCTTCGGCAGCCCAAGCTGCGGACAACACGTATCGAGTCTTGGACATTAATTTCGATTTCATTTGATTTTAGAGCCAAAATATGGTATAATACCCACCAATCGGTCAGATGACCGACGCATACCGCCAGTCGGCGGAAGATTCACGCCAGGAGTTGTAGCGGAGCGGAAATCCGGCATGATTTTTTGACGGACCAAACTCATTCATAATTAGTAAATCATAAATATCGCAGATCCGGCCTTCGGCTTGGCCGCAGGTCCGGCATGTCTTTTTGACGGAACGGACCCCGCCTGCAACGTCCTATAATATTAAGCCCGTTTTCACTATTATTAATCGTTATCAATCTACGTCAAACGTTAATAAACATCGACAAAATAATTACTTACGTTACCATAAGGTCTCTTTACACTTGTCGAGAATGTTCGACAAATCAGACTTTTTATGCAAAACAAAGCCAAAGTTAAAATGGGTAAAATAAAGCCAATTCATGTTTTTGCGCGGGCAGGAAGTTTAACGATAACAGTTTGTGATTTTACTCGCGGAAACTTATCACCCTATAAGGGTGTTTTATGCAAAACAAAGCAAAATTCGAAAATTTCAGTTATCAAATTTGTTAACTTGTATAAAATACTAACGACTTATGAAAAATCGTTCTGAAAAATCAAAATTGTTTATTCTTTTCCTTGCCGCAAGGCCGAAGTTTCTTGTTGCAAGTGCGGCACCTGTTTTAGTTGGCACTTCTTTGGCTTATGCAACAGCCGGTTCTTTCAACTTCTTGTTATTTATTCTGGCGCTGCTTGCGATAATGGCCCTGCACGCGGGCGCTAATATTACAAACGATTACTACGATCACGTTTCCGGCAACGACTGGGTCAACAAGAATCCAACGCCGTTTTCCGGAGGCCGGCGTTTTATCCAGGAGGATATTATTTCTCCCCGTGCAACATTACTAACGGCGTTGTTTTGTCTGGCTCTGGGCTCGGCAATCGGCTTGGTCATTGTTCTATTAACAAAGAGCTGCTTTATTTTAGCTCTCGGCCTTATGGGTTTACTCGGCGGCTTTTTTTATACCGCGCCGCCTTTAAAACTCGGATATCGTTGTGTCGGCGAATTTGTAATTGCGCTATTGTTCGGAGTGTTTCCGGTATATGCTTCATACTATTTACAGACGGAGACTATTGATATTATTCTGCTTTTACCTGCTGCTATAGTTGCTTTGCTGATATTTTTGGTAATTTTAATAAATGAATTTCCTGATGTCACTGCCGACGCAGCAGTGAATAAGAAAACACTTGTGGTTCGCTTCGGCGTGCCGGCAGCGATTTGGATTTATAAAATAGCAGTTATTGGTAGTTTTGTTATTGCTGTGGTTATGTTGATTCATGGTCCATTATTTTTGGCCGGCTTATTGTATCTTATAACTTTGCCGATTGCAGTGCTGGGGTTGAAAGCTGCGAATAAAAAGGACCTTGTCACGCCCGGCCAATACCGCGCCAGCCAGATTACAGTTCTTTCACATGCAATCGGCTCTTTAGCTTTTACTGTTGGTTTTATCATCTCAGGCCTGCGTAACGCAGCGGTGTAGCTTGTTGTTTTGACGGCTACTTTTTGATTAGCTTTATGATCGCATCGAGGTCGTTCGGGACTTCAATGGGGGAGTTACTGAATTGGCCCTGTTTGTCTTTGTGGTAGTTAACGGTTACGTTGGGGTCTTTTAACGGATGGCCGGTAAGCACGCATGCGACTCGTTCATCTTTGCCGATTACACCTTCAATTCTGAGGTGTTTTAAGCCGGCTATTGTCGCAGCCGAGGCGGGCTCACAGCCCAGGCCGTATTTGCCGATAATCGCTTTCGCATCGACAATTTCTTCATCCGAAACAGCGCGTACAATGCCATCGCATATATCTATCGCGCGTAGACATTTTTTCAGATTGACAGGCCGGGATATTTCTATGGCCGATGCGCAGGTGTGCGGTGAAAAGTTGCGGGCCGTCAGGTCTGCGTAATAATTATCGATAATGGTCTGGTCAACATTGCCGTTGTTCCAGGTTAGCTTTTTGTTGTTTACAAGATCGGTGAGGGTATCTGCGCCGGTCGCGTTGATAATTGCTATTCGTGGTATCCGCTCAATCAAACCAAGCTGTTTCAATTCGTAAAAAGCTTTGCCGAAGGCGCTGGAATTACCGAGGTTTCCGCCGGGTACCACAATCCAGTCGGGGATTTCCCAGCCCAATCCTTCAATGATTCGATACATTATGGTTTTTTGCCCTTCGAGTCGGAATGGGTTTAGTGAATTGAGAAGATATAGTCCAAGTTTTGTGCAAACATCCTGTACCTGGCGCATGCAGTCGTCAAAATCGCCAAGTATCTGAATCGTTTGTGCACCGTAGTCCATCGACTGGCTTAGTTTGCCGAAGGCGATACGACCTGAGCCGATAAACACCGTGCATTTTATATTGCAGCTATGAGCGTATAAAGCTACCGAGGCTGAGGTATTGCCTGTCGATGCGCACGCGCTGGAAGTTGCGCCTACCATCGTTGCGTGGCTGAACGCCGCGGTCATTCCGTTATCTTTGAATGAGCCGGACGGATTGAGCCCTTCATATTGCAGATATAAAGACCCCGGCTGCATATTGACATATTCAGCGACGGCGTCGTTCTGCTGGAGGATGGTTTGACCTTCGCCTATGGTGACCTTATATTTATCTTCGCAGAAGTTTAACAGCTCGCGGAATCGCCATACACCTGAGAAATCCAAAGGTTTGTTTCTGTTCGCCCAGCGTTTGGCGAAATCGTTTAACTTTTTGGGAACTTCGATTTTGTCCCAGTTATAGCGTATATCCAGCAGCTCACCGCATCCCGGACACTTGAACAAAGCCTGGCCGCAGTCGAACTCTGCCCCGCAGTCCGGATTAATACATTTCTGATAAGCTGCTTCGGTCATACCCATAAACAGAATTCCTTATTAGTTCGTCGTCACGTTGCCGTGATTATAAAAGATAAATAGGGCTATTGATATAAAAATCGGCATTTTTCGTTGTTGGCTTTGACCCGCTTTTGGCGCGGTCTGAAAATTGGCTTTGTTTTGCATAAAAAGGCTGATTTGTCGAATGTTCTCGACAGGTGTAGAGGTACTTTATAAGTATGTAAGTAATTGAATTATCAATGCTTCCGCTGCGGCGAGTCAGGTGGAAAGCGGTTATTAATATTGAAAATGGACATAATATTATAGGACGTTGAGGGCGTGGTGAGATGGGGTGAATGGTAAGTGGGATATGGGGGTGTGAGGAAGATAGGTAGCATGGAGTATGGTACGTGGGAGAGAGGCGATCCGTCAAACGAGGCTGGACGAGGGAGGGAATTTTAGAATTAAGAATTTGGAATGTAGAATTGAGAAATAGATTCATAACTATAAAAATGAAAGACTAAAGACTATTTACAATAGGCTATAAGGTTTTATGGCGTGTCCAGCACAAACTATGGCAACAGCCTATTTGGTGCGAGACGATTCGTGCGGTTCTCCGCTATGGCTTCCGCCGTCGCACAAGGCTATAGCGAGACAAGTCCGCCTGCTGGCGGTTTGCTTCAGTCATCTGACTGACAGGTAGGTATTATACCATATTTTCAAACAAAAGTCAAAAGAAGAATGTAAAAAAAGAACCATTTTGGGCCACAGAGAACACGGAGGTCACGGAGGATTTCAGTCAGTTTTGTGTTCTTTAGGCATAGCCGCTCCCAAAGCAAGCTTTGTCGCGAGCTTCTGCCTTCGTCCACCAGGCCAATGTAATTGGCTTGGTTATTAAAGCTGACTTAAAGTGATTTTTCGTAACTTGTGCTGCCGGGGGCCAGCTTTTAAATGATTATGGATTAATGATTATTGATTGTTGAGGCCCCCGCGGGATAAGCTTTCCCACGGGGTAAATGGGTTGGAAAAATCAAAAGTCAACAAAAAACTAAAAGTGGGATTTATTTAGCTAAATTTGAGATCGAAAAGCTTTTTAAGTACCTTTTCTACGATATCCCGAAAGTCTTCAACTTGATCATTGGATATGCCTACAGTAGCCCGTTCATGAATTAACTTACAACGAAGGCGATAATAGAAATTAATTTTCTTCCATGTATCATTATTAAGATTGATTAAATTCTTTATCTCATTATGGACGGTGAATCTATTGCCAAATAACTTTTTTATCTGAGTATCACTATAATGTTTCCCTGAGTCGTTTACGAGGTATTCCTTGAATGCAATTTCCAGAGTACTGTCCAAAATTATCAGACAGTTTCTATTTTTTTCATCTAGATTTTGTTTAAATACCCAATCAACGATTACGATGCTTTCATAAAGGCCTTTTGTCCAAGGCTTGTTTTTTACTATCAATTTGTTAGCTTTTTTTAATACATCGCCATACCGTGGCCTCGCAATCGGTAACGGTGGCAAGTAAGATTTCTTTGCAGTAGGAAAATCGTCTATTGGAACGTTGATGATATTGCCCTTAGTATACTTAAAAACTTCATCTGGCCACTTGCCTTCTAGTCTGCGTGAAAGCGAGGTGTAGTCTTTTACAACCTGAACAAGCCATCCTCTGAGTGCAACGAAAACTGTGTGATTTGGATTTATACCTGATTTGCTACTATTCCATGGCATGGCTTGTGCTTGTCCTTTTAGTGAGACAATTACTCTTGTTAAAGACATGTTAGGATGTGGATGTCCAGCTAATCCTTTAATAAAACCGACGTCATAGGTTTTAAGGCCACGGGCTATCAAACGGTCATTACAATAAAAATAAACACCATATTCTCCACCTGCAGGACTTGATTCATTAGTTAAA
>CAZJIR010000022.1:0-5086 GCA_964546095.1 uncultured Pirellulales bacterium | reverse complement strand
ACAGGGCTAGATTCTTTCATAAGACCGGCAAGAACTTCAACTTTAACTGTTCCATGATTTTCAGTGTTCAACGAGCCGGTATATTTTCTTGGATGGTATTTTGGTGGATAAGCCCAATTCTCAAAAATGATAGGCTTCAAGCGGTTGGAGCCAATCCATATTTTTATTTTATTGCTTTTTATGAATTGAGCATATGTTGCTCCTAAGTGCCCTTCAAGATTGGATATTACTTCATCATTAATATTAACTCTGAGCTTTTGAAGTTCAACAATGGTCATTTTTTCTGGAATTTTATCTACTTTGTAAACAGGTAATTCCCAGTCTTCATCTTGTAACCAGCTATCATTAAACTCTACTAAGTGTGTTTGCTCTTTTCCGTAGCGAGTAGTAATTTTTATATCCTGTGATAACGCGACAACCGCTCGCTTGCTTCCTACGCCAAATATACCTATAGTTTGGTCTGTTTGTACGTTGCTGGTTTGACCAGGGCCGACGATAAAATGAAGTTCAGTTTTTTTCACGCCCCCAACATTGTCAGCGACACGTACGGTTTGTTGATTTTTATCGAAGTCAATGTGAATCTCGACAGAATGGGCCTTACCTTTTTTTAACCAGATATCAAGTACATTATCAATAAGTTCGCATATCGATTTGTTTAGGTCGTAATCGGCAATGATCGAAAGAAAAATTCGTTTGTTGGGGATGGCACTTATACGATCTATCTCTGTCTTCATAAGTATCTCGCGTGTGCAAAATTCATTTTGCACACCCCACAGAGCTATTAAAGTTTAGGTTATCGAATCACGGTCCACCACTATGTGGGACTCACGTTTGCATTTTACGCAATAACATGGGTGGCCGAGAAATACTTCCGCGACCTCGTGATAGGGTTTGACAAATATTTTAGTATCGAAACCTGAACAGCAACGAAGAAGTTCACGGTCGAGTTTATCCGCCCCGGCTTTAACGCACTTGTCAAAGTTACGATAGAGCCACTTACAAAGACGGTCAAACACAATATCATCAATCAAAGGGCTGTGATTCCCCTCATCGTAGCAAATAGAAGCAACTGCATACAGACCTGCCATTTGACGTGGGGTGAATCGTTGATGGAATTCGTTCTGCTTAAGCTTTTTGAGGTCTTCAAAGGCCTTGGACCAAACCTTACGAATATCACTCTTCTGTGTTTCATCCAGAGGCATACGTTTTATCCTGACTCGTGCCAGTTACGTACGGCGGGTCTGAACCCATAATATTGCTCTCTACATTAACACTTTTTTTGATAATCAGGGGCTTGAGAAATCATCGCTACTGGTTGTATCGGCCGGAAAGAAAGGAGAGATTAGAAAGAAAAAGGGAAAAATAAGAAAGACCGATGTGTGGAGGTGTTTAAAATAATAATAAAACGTGATTTTTTTGCGCTTATTTTGGGTGTAGAATTAGACAATATAGTGAAAGCTGATTCAGCGAAATACGATTTGTAGGTTGGCCTTGCAGACGTGGCAGACAGATTAGAGAGACAATTAGTTGAAGATGCAGTTGGCGGCGATATCGAGAGCTTTGGTAAATTATGCCGGAGGTATTACTCGGCGATGGTGGCGATAGGGTACTCTATCCTTGCCGACCATCAGTTTGCTGATGTTCCGGTGTTGATTTTTTCTATAAGGCTTGGCAGTTCGGAGATATGATTTATTCGCCAGGCGCCCGTAGGTGTTTTTTTCCCGGCGTTGGCATAAGCATTTTTGAGCACTGCCTGCATACCACATTTTATCGCAGGCTTTATGTCCTTATCAATCCGGTCGCCGACGAACGTTATATCCTCCATCTTCTCGCCAATTTTCTCGGCGGCAATCCTGAAAATTCGGGCATCGGGCTTGCGAAAATCGAATTCGTATGAGTAGATTCTGACGGTGAAGAAATCCAATATACCCTCCTGCCCGAGATGTTTCTCTAAGGAAGAACTGTTCACAAAGGTGTTGGAAACTATACCAAGCTTGAGTTCTGATTCTTTCAGTGCGGTTAAAGTTTCTTTGATATCCGGTTCAACTGTGGCGACCTTCCTTAAAGGCTCGTACCAGAGCCAGGCATACTGCTTCCATCGCTCGCCGTCAAGTTTTACACCTTTTTTTTTGCCGACTCCTCTTAGCAGGGCCAGGGAATTAAAATCATTCCTTGTAATATTCGAGAGTAAGTGACGGGTGCGCATTGCTATAAGGTTTCGCCAGAAGTAATAGTGGAAATTACCGACGGGCTGGCCGCAGCTTTTAAGAAAATCGTACGATAATCTGGCCCCTTGCCGATAAAGCCGACCCGTATGGACTTTACCGAAGTTCAGTAGAGTCTCACCAAGGTCAAACAGTACCGCCTTGATTGTTTTGTTCGGCATAATCAGTAAATGCGTTGATGCGTTTATGATTTTGTTTGTAGTACATCCACTAATTTATTTGTTAGTACATCTGTCCGTCCCTTACTTTCTTGATGGTGGTACGTCACCGCCAAAAGCTTCCCGCACCCATTCGTACATTTCTTCGTCTGATATCATCGACACCCTGTCGGCCGCGTACTCGGCGTCTATTCTATCTTTTATCCTGGTTATACGCGGGTCGTGCTTGGGTATTATAATCTCGTACCGGGTTTCTACCCAGTGCTTGATACCCGCTGCGCCGGTCTTGTCGGTAATTGCCACGCCCACAGGGCGGTGGAGCAGCTTTTGGGTATCGAAGCAGTTGTATATTTCCTCGTTCTTCAATAAGCCGTCTGCGTGGATGCCCGCGCGCGTAACGTTGAAGTCTCTTCCGGTCAATGGATAGTTATGCGGAATCTCAAGCCCCAATTCTTTATTGGCATATTCAGCTAATTCAGTTATCGCGGCATAATTGACACCTTCGGTCAGGCCTTTCAACTGAGCGTGTTCGACAACGAGCGCCTCTAACGGCGGGTTTCCTGTTCGTTCGCCGCTACCAAATATCGCAGCATTAGCGGCGCTGCACCCGTATAACCACGCCGTTGCAGCATTAACCTGAACTTTATGAAGGTCGTTATGTCCGTGCCATTCGAGACATTCGGATGGAACGCCGATTTCGCGAAGTCCGTGAATGAGTTTCGGAACACTACGGGGCAAAGAAGCGCCGGCCCAAGGCAGGCCAAAGCCGAGTGTATCACAAAGACGTATCTTAACCGGCTTGTTATATTCTTTGGACACTTTCATTAACGCAGCGGCGAAGGGTAGAACAAAGCCTTCGTAATCGGCTCGCGTTATATCTTCAAAGTGACAACGCGGAATAACACCGTTATCCAGCGCTGCTTTGACGATATCAAGATACGCATCCATCGCCTGTGCACGTGTTTTTCGCAGTTTGAGGAATATGTGATAATCGCTTGCCGAGGTTAGAATGCCCGTCTCGTTAAGTTCCATTTGCGAAACTAACTTAAAGTCGGCTGCGACAGCTCTTATCCATCCTGTTATCTCGGGGTACTTATAGCCTCGCTCTTTGCAGAGTTCCACGGCTTTCCTGTCACGCTGTGAATACAAAAAGAATTCGCACTGGCGAATCAAACCGGTACCACCGTCTATCTCATGCATTAAGTCGAAGATTTTAAGGATTTGTTCCGGTTTGTAGGGCGGACGAGCCTGCTGGCCGTCGCGAAACGTAGTATCTGTTATCCAAATCTTTTCCGGTATATCATATTTGATATGCTTGCCATCAAAGATTACTCTTGGAAATTCCGTATATGGGAACATCTGGCGATATAGATTAGGTTTATCAACATTTACAAGCTTCAGGTTTTTATTGGCCATTATTTATCTCCAAAAACGTCTTTGGCCGGTACTGTTCCGACAGGTTATCTTATACCCTTGATTCCGGGCATTGTTCGAGATTCAATCAGCGATTCGCGAGATGCTATAATAGCCGAGGTGGGATTCGAACCCACACGCCCATAATAGGCAGGGGATTTTAAGTCCCCAGCGTCTGCCATTCCGCCACTCGGCCGAACGCAGTAGGTTAACGCATCCTGCGAAATTTTGCAAATTGTTTCCTGAAAAACTTAGGGGAGACGTGCGTGCAGGGCACAGGTTGATTGTGGGAATTGTTCCGAAAAATTCACCACTAAAACAGCATGGACGGGTTCACAATAGCAAAGCGGGGATATAACCTACTGCCTGCGGCTTGAGCCTTATCGCCAGACAAGATGTCAGCGGAACTCTGTTAGAATATGTTCCAGGCTATCAATTTTTTTGACTAGGGGGTGATGAAAAAACATAGTACGGCTTTCCGTATCGGTTATGACTCGTATAGGTATCCCGGAACCAATTGCTATTCCGAGCTCGACGTACATTCCGACCCCTTGGTCATGCGCCAGAATAATGAGCACGTCGGCATCCTTAACGGCGCGGCTTTCTTTAACAGCAGCTTCTCGAGAAGCTGCGGCGTTTTCATCATAAGGTCTGAGGTGGTCAATTGTTGTCCAGTCAAAAGTGATTTCATGCCCCGCATCTTGGAATGCCTTCATCACTGCCCTGACATTCCCCTCTGCTCCAACTTTACCAGATACAAAGAACTTCATATTGTAGCAACCTAAGTCTGAAACTTAATTTCTCTTGTGTGTCGATTAAATATTACTTCCCTATTGTTTCGCGTATCCGCCTACCTTTTTCTTTCATCTGGGGGTCTCCAGACTTTTCTAAGATTTTTGCAAGCGCGATTAAACTCTCCACGAGATCTTCCGAAGAAGCAGAAGACGAGTCTTCCTTCTTCGCATTTTCCAAAGCCTCCACTAGAACGTCAGCATAGCTCGCCAGCGCTTCTTGGGGGATCATGTTGAGATGTTGACAGAAACGGACCAGCCTTTCTGATAATTGCCGTTCTAATTCTTTTGTCCCGTATAACCATCTTCGCATCATAGGATCTGACTGAGAGGCTTTTTCCATATATGCGGTAAATTCTTTTAGATGAGTCATTGTTTATTCTCTCCTTATTAAAAAACTGCGAACTCCCGAAAACTCTTTTTGAGCAATGGATCTTCAAAGAAGATCTGTTCCAAGCTGGATTGAATCTTATCACCAATTTTTCGACATTGCTCTCTT